>NZ_JBNDMK010000032.1:0-83332 GCF_050436545.1 Paraburkholderia sp. GAS41 | reverse complement strand
GGCAGGCTGATAGCGGTCCGCAGTCAGCGGATCCAAATCAATTACCCATTGATCTTCAATAACATACGGAGGTGTGCATTATGTCTCGTGTCCGCATGGACCGGCGATCAGCACGCTGACCTTCTCATCGATAAAGCGGCAGGTCGCCAGATCATGAACGACAGCACGATTGAGATTGGGCAGGCGGTCGAAGTCGAAACCTTCCAGTGTCTTCTGGCCACGGAAGTTCGCGCGGCGCATGCGGGCGTCGAGCTTGCGATGATCGCGCCGTGCGATCTCGTCCTGGATGAGCAACGTCAGGAAGTCGGTATAGGCGAGCTTGCGGTCGATGGCTTCACGGTTGCGCGCTTCGAGCGTGTCGAGGATGCCGGACAGTCGCAATTGCTTGAGGGAAGACGTGAGTTCGGGAATTGGATTCATGTTCAATGGATCAGGAGGGTCTGGGTATCACGGCAGAAGCGGCCGCCGTGGGTATAAGTGGTCGCGCCCGATTCAACGGGTTCGGTCGACAGCCAGCTCTGGTCGAGACCTTTCTGCAGGATCAGCTTGACGGCTTTGTAGCTTGGCGTGCCGAAGTGATTCGCGCGACGGCAGGCCGCCTCCAGGCGAGACGCGCCGAACTGCTGGGCGAAGCGCAGCACGCCCTGTACGGCGCGCAGCGTGATGAGAACCTGATCGCCGAAGAGCGCGTGAACAAGCGCGTAGCAGGACGGCCCGATACGTTGCGCTTCTCTCAGGCACCATTGGGTGTCGTGCAGTTGCCAGGCCTGTGCTGCTGGCGGCATGTGATCGGCCACCGTGCTGCGCGTTCCTGGCGCAGACTGGCGGACATGCGATGCCGACAGTTCGTGCTCGTAGTAGAGCTGCACCATGGTGGCGGTTGCCTTGAGCCACAGATCTTTACCGGCAAGCCGGAACGGCACGGAATAGTAGGCACGCTGAAACTGCACATGGGCGTCGCGATGAACCTTCACGCGCGCCCAGGTTGCCCGCTCGGGCGGCACATCGGGAAGCGGCAGCAACAGCGCCTGTTCGACGTCTTCGAAACGCTTGAGCGGCACCTCGCGCGTCGTCCCATGCGTCCGGGTGCTGGCCTCGTGCATCACCCAGGCTTGCGCTTGCCGGTTGGCGTCATCAAGATCACGAAATTCGCGAAGAGGAAGGAAGCTCGACTTCACGTATTTGACGCCCGATTCGACAATTCCTTTTTTAGCCGGGTCCCTCGGCGGACACGGATCGACCTTGAACGAATACCCTTCGGCGCATTGCGCGTAGGCCCGCTGGACTTCGGGTTCGTAGATACAGGCCTTGACGATGGCACACTTGGGATTGTCGATGATGACGCGTGCGACCACGCCGTTGAACCACTCGAAGGCATGGCGATGACACAGTAACCACGTGTCGACACTCTGGTCGCGGACAAATTCAACGTACTGATGCCGTGACCAGCACAGCGTCATCACGAAGAACCACGTCTTATGGATCTCGCCGGTGTGCGCATCGGTGATGGTCGGACCTGCGCCGAAATCCACCTGTGCGGCATCAGCAGGTTTGAACTCCAGCCGCATCGGTACCTCCGGCGTGAGCTCCGCCTTCAACTGCTGAAGCAGCCTGTATACGGATGAGTAGCTTCCCTCGTAGCCGTGGTTGCGCACCAGCGCGCTGTGAATCGTCGTGCCGGGGACGCCCGCGTCGTGCCACTGGGCAATCTGCTCGCGCCACGGTTCGGCCGACGAGATACAGCTCGCCGGCAGGAACTCCTTGCGACTAAACGCTGTAGCGAGCTGCGCGTCATCCGGCAGAGCGCTGCCCGGAGAAAGCCATCCGCGTTCGGTTGCGATCTCCCGCACGGCTGCCAGCTTCTTACGACCCATGATCTTCGACCGGTCGATATCCCGGTCGGAGTCACCCTGGCGCATTCGCACCAGAACCTGTCGATATTGGTACATCTCGAACTTCCTCTTCAAGCCACCCTCCGGAGCAAATGCGTGTCGGGAGGGTAGCGGTTGGCGAAGTTCGAGCGCCCGACTCAGACGCCAGTGGCGCCTTTACGGCGAAAATCTACTGGCGCCTATACGCCGAAAGACTTGTGGCGCCCTAACGCCGAAAAGTCCCTGGCGCCTTTATGCCGAAAACGGTTTGGCTCCTTAACGGCGAAAGTTCACACCCGCGCAAGCCGAAGGATAAGGCGAAGGTCGAGGTCGGCGTGCAGATCGTCGAACGCTGGATTCTCGCGCGCCTCCGGAATCACCGGTTCTACAGTCTGGCCGAACTGAACAAGGCGATCGCCGGCTTGATCAATGATCTGAATACGCGACCGTTCAAGAAGCTCGATGGCACTCGACGCGAGTGGTTCGAGCGGCTCGACAAACCGGCGCTGCGCCCGCTGCCGACGCGTCGCTACGAAATCGCCACCTTCAAAAAATGTCGCGTCAACATCGACTCGCATATCGAGATCGATGACCACTACTACAGCGCGCCGCATAGCCTTGTGCGTCAGGAAGTCCACGCGCGCGTGACACGCTACGGCGTGGAAATCCTGCATGGCGGCAAACGCGTTGCCGCCCACGCTCGCAGTCGGCTCAAGGGGAAGTACACCACCGTGGCCGAGCATATGCCTGCGGCTTACCGCGCCCACATGGAATGGACCCCGAGCCGGTTGCTGAACTGGGGCGCATCGATCGGCGTCAGCGCCGAGGCGATCGTCAGGCATTTGCTGACGAACCGTCCGCACCCGGAAATGGGATACCGCGCCTGCCTGGGCCTGCTGTCGCTGTCGCGCAAGTACGGCAAGGAGCGACTGGAAGCGGCGTGCCAGCGCGCACTCGTGATTGGCGCGCCGACCCAGCGGTCCGTGCGCACCATCCTGCAAACCGGCTCCGACAAGCAGCCGCTGCCACAAAGCGGGGCCATCGAATGGCAGTCGCCCCTGCACGAGAATGTGCGAGGGGCCAAGTATTACCACTGACCGTAGGAGGTCACGATGTTGATGCAGCAAACCCTCTCCCAGCTCAAGGCCCTCAAGCTGGATGGCATGGCTCGCGCGTTCGAGGAACAGGCGGCGTTGACGGCCAGCACGAGCCTGTCGTTCGACGAGCGCTTCGGCATGGTCGTGGATCGCGAGATCGCCTGGCGCGATACGCGGCGGCTCGAGCGATTGCTCAAGTCTGCGAAACTCAAGAATCCCCAGGCTTGCATTGAGGACATCGAATACCGGCAGAGCCGTGGTCTCGATAAAGGCGTCGTCGCCACGCTCGCCAGCTGTGACTGGATCCGCAATGCACAGAACCTCATCCTGACGGGGCCAACTGGCGCCGGAAAAACATGGGTTGCCTGCGCCTTCGGCCAGCAGGCCTGCCGACAAGGCTTCTCCGTGCTGTACGTGCGCGTCGCCCGGCTGTTCGAGGAATTGAAGATCGCCCACGGCGACGGCAGCTTCACACGTCGGCTTGCGCAGCTCGCAAAGATGGACATCTTGTTGCTCGATGACTGGGGATTGCAGGACGTCGACCAGGGCGCGCGGAACGACCTCCTCGAAGTGCTCGACGATCGCGTCGGCACGCGATCCACGATCATTACCAGCCAATTGCCCCTTGAGCACTGGCACGCCTGGCTGCAAGACCCGACTCTCGCCGACGCGATACTCGACCGCCTCGTCCATCAAGCTCACAAGCTTGCATTGAAGGGCGATTCGATGCGCAAGAAGAACGCACCCGATCAAAAAGTAGCCTGATCTCGAACACCCGAAGTACAATCTAAGCACTACGCAGCACCTCCCTCCTGGCCTGTTCGACTTCACCGAAACGGGCGTTCAACTTCCCCGAAATACGCAATCGCGAACCGTCAAGCGAGCGCCAAACTCGGCCAGCAGGGGCGGTTGGCGACGAGTTCGTGCTAATGGATGGACGCTCTGTGAGCAATTCACCCCTCCTTTCATGCATCTCACGCCGCAAATCCGCATTTCGTCGCGCGCAGCTTGCGCCAAAGAACAAGCATTGCCAAACTCCCGGCTGTGTGATGAACATAACTCTCCCCAAGCCTCCACAGTGCCACCGCCGAATGCTGACGATGCCCAATCACCGCGTCACCACCCGCCTGCTCCGGAACTTCGTCCAGATCACTGCTCCAGTCACCCTTGCCTGTGCGTGGGTATACAGCTCGGTGTACGCCGAACCATTCAAGGCCGACCTCAGCTACGCGTTTGTTGTTGTGTTAATTACGCAATTGCTGATTCGGGGCGGGCGAATCGGCTTTTCGCGATTGCTGTGCCGCCAGAGGCCTCAGTCAGGAGCTTGGCCAGGCTGGGGCTTGATGGCACCGTGGATCGTCCTGTCGGTCGTCTTCGGATATTTTGCTGGTATCACGCTTGTCGATCTGCTGATGGGAGGCCACCCGATAAGAGCGATTCCGCTATCCGGCGGACGAGATGCGCCGCTCAACATTGCGCTTGCTTTAGTGCCGGCGGCCTTCGCCTCCTACATCCTGTATGCTCGCGGTCGCATCGCATCGAGCGAGTTGCGAGCGCAGAGCGCGCTGCGCAGTGCGGCTGAGCACCGGTTGAAGCTGCTGGAGTCACAACTAGAACCGCACATGCTGTTCAACACGCTCGCAAATCTGCGCGTGCTGATCGCGACCAATCCTCATCACGCTCAAGGCATGCTCGATCAGTTGGTCGCCTTTTTGAGGGCCACGCTCGAAGGCTCCCGTAGGGCTTCGCATCCTTTGAATTCCGAATACCAGCGCATTGCCGACTATTTAGCGCTGATGAAGGTCCGAATGGGAGCGCGTCTTACCACAATGCTCGACTTACCAGACGCGATCGCCGACATTCAGGTTCCGCCGCTCCTACTGCAGCCGCTCGTCGAGAATGCAATTAAGCACGGGCTCGAACCGAAAATCGAAGGCGGCTGTGTGGAGGTAACAGCCCAGCGTCATGGAGATTGGCTAATATTGCGGGTGCGCGACACAGGCGTAGGAATTCGAACCGGCACCCCGAACCGCGGTGGCTCTCACTTCGGTGTGGAGCAGGTACGTGATCGCCTCACCGTGCTGTATGGCACTGCTGCATCGTTGACGCTGACTGCGGCGGCAGACGACGCCGGTGGTACGCTAGCGACCGTATCACTACCATTTTCCGGATAGATCCAATAACTGCCAAGGACTGTCTACCTCCGAGGGAGATCGTCGCATTTGAGAATGTCTGCCTCGCTATCAATAGACGAAGTCCTCTCGAAGCCGGCACTCAATATATCTATAAGAAATCCGTCACCCCACCTTTCGACCAAGTGGGACTAGTTCGCGCCGCACACGCTGCCCCTTTCACTGTCGGCGAAATTCATCGTCTCCGAAGCGGTTTTTGGGTTGGCAGATGGTCTCCATTCGCGAACAGCGCTGGTCAACACTCGTCAATGGTCTGACATTGCAATAGAGATGGTGGGCGTCGCCTACGACATTGCGATATTCGCATCCACGATGCGCCAAATACCTTTGGCGCGCCGCCAGAAGAATAGTAGGGCAAACCTGATAACCCAACGTTCGAGAGTCTGCGGTGGGCAGTTCGAGGCCGAGCTCCTTCAACTTGTCGTACACGTTTGCTTGAGTCATGACATGTCCTGGTTAATGAGAAAGAGGTGGCGATCTCAGACGCGAGCACTAATCAGGGCCGCGAGGCGGGCAACACCTTCATCGATCTTTGCCGGCGGCACCGTGACGAACGACAGACGCAGCGTGTTGTGCTGTGCCTCATTGGCGTAGAAAGGGCCGCCCGGTACGAAGGCCACGTTTTGCGCGACCGATTCCTCGAGCAGCTTCATGCTGTCGATATGCGCCGGTAACTTGACCCACACGAACATACCGCCTTCCGGCTGGTTCCAGCTTACGCCTTGCGGCATGAAGCGTTCGAGCGCCGACAACATGGCGGCGCACTGATCGCGATATAGCGCGCGAATGGTCGGAATGTGCGTGTCGAGGAAACCGTCCTTGATCACCTCGTGGACGATGCGCTGCGTGAAGCTTGGCGTGTGCAGGTCGGTGGCCTGCTTGGCCTGAACCAGTTTGAAGTGCAATTCCTCGGGCGCAATGATGTAGCCGATGCGCAGGCCCGGCGCGAGCACCTTTGAGAACGAACCGAGATGCACGATGTGGTTAGGTGCCATCGAGAGCATGGTGGGCAGTGGTTCGCCCGCATAGTCGAGCGCGCCGTACGGGTCGTCTTCAATGATCGGGAACGGGGCCGTCTGCGCCATCGCGGCCAGCGCACGGCGGCGCTCGAGCGGCAGGCGGCGGCCGGTCGGATTCTGGAAGTTCGGCTGAGCGTAAAGCAGGCGGGCGCCGGCGGTCAGCTCAGGGGTGAGCGCCTCGGGGATCAGGCCGTTGTCGTCGGTGGCCACCTGAACGTAGCGCGGCTCATACATGGAGAACGACTGCAGCGCACCCAGGTAGGTCGGCGTTTCGACCAGCACGGGGCTGTCCGGGCAGATCAGCACCTTGCCGAGCAGATCGAGCGCCTGCTGCGAACCGGTGGTGATCAACACCTGCGACGCGCGGATTTGCGCGCCGTTCACGGAGTAGCGCGCGGCGATCCATTCGCGCAGCGGCAAATAGCCCTCGGTGGCGCTGTACTGGAGCGCAGCGGCGGGTGAATCGCGCAGGACGCGGTCTGATGCCTCGCGCATCTCTTCAGCGGGGAAGGTAGCGGGCGACGGCAGACCGCCTGCGAACGAAATAACTTCCGGCCGTTCAGTGACCTTCAGAATTTCCCGAATCGCCGAGCTGGTCAGCTTACGTGCGCGTTCGGACAGTTGCCACGTGGGGGCTTGAAGGTCGCTTTGATCCATGGTTTCCTCGATAGTTGTTATTTGATAAAATCCTTAAACCGCTTTCGATATCGCGCCTGCCACTGGTCCGCGCGTTTTCGGGTGGTAAGGAAGAGCTCAACGCTTCGCCATCTGGCTGCACCCCTTGCGTCACGGATGATGCTTGCATTCACATCGGCATCGCTACCGATATTTCGGCACGCAATACAGCAGTGCCACGCCACGGAGAAGAAAAGGAATCCCATGCATCGACAGTTCTGACTAGCTCACGTGCCTCACGTACCGAGAAAAGTGAAGTCGTTACCGCCTAGCATGAATGCTTACTGGCCATCATTGACAGCAAATCCTGCATTTCGATTAAAGCTAATTGCTTGGTCGTCTTGAGCGCGACAACGTTGTCCGCTGAGATTGAACTGCCGCGCGGCGAGTCAAAGTAACTGCCAGCAAGGCCCTAAACCAATCTTCACTCGAAGTTCTTCTTCGTCAATGTCGTAGCGCATGTCTGGCAAAGAGATGTGAAAGTGCGGCCTCAAAGTCAAAACGTCAATTCGCGACTCTCAGTAAGCACTGAAATGCCAAACCGCGTACCACATCGATTAGCGGCTAAAACAGCTTGAACTTTAACTACCGTGGTACCCCACGGACTTGATGCTAATTGCATGCAAGCACCAGTACTAGAGAAACGCCTTCATTAATCGCTCATGCTAAGAGAGCATAGGGTTGAGGTCGAAATAAAGCAACGCATAAGCTATGACTCGAGGTGATGCCACCCTTGCGGGCCAAATACTGGAATTCGAGGTGCCCATTGCGCGCGCGGAGCTCGCCGAGATGATATCAAATCACCGTCGCAAGCCGTGCCGGAGTAGTTGGCATTTGACCATTTCCCATCCAAACCGTGCGTGCCCCGGGGGCCTTTCGTCGCTCGTATCATCAAAGGCGAAAGCGCTGCCTCGAGGCCCCACCGAACAGGAATAGTTGCGTCACCATCTCGGCAAGTAGAAGTTAGTAAGTGGAGTTGACCCTGTAACTCAGGACACTCGGACACTGAACCGCCCCGGATTTTGAGGAGGCTCCAACCTCTGAGAAGATGGAGCCATGAACAAGTCGAACAAGTTTTCACCTGAGTCCCGTGAGCGCGCCGTGCGCATGGTGCAGGAGCACCGCGGAGAGTACCCGTCGCTTTGGGCTGCGGTGGAGTCAATTGCGCCCAAGATCGGCTGCGTGCCGCAGACCCTGTTGGTATGGGTCAAGCGCCAGGAGGTTGATACCGGGGTGCGTGAAGGCGTGACCACGACCGAGACCCAGCGCGTCAAAGATCTGGAGCGCGAGGTCAAGGAGTTGCGCCGGGCCAACGAGATCCTGAAGCTGGCGAGCGCTTTTTTCGCGCAGGCGGAACTCGACCGCCGACTCAAGTGATGAGGGATTTCATCGACGCGCACCGCGGTACTCATGGGGTCGAGCCGATCTGCAAAGTGCTGCAGATTGCCCCGTCGGGTTACCGCCGTTACGCAGCCCAGCAGCGGGACCCCACACTGCGACCGGCGCGTGCTCGACGCGACGAAGAACTGGTGCCTCAGATCGAGCGTGTCTGGCAGGCCAACATGCAGGTCTACGGCGCTGATAAGGTCTGGCGTCAGTTGGGCCGTGAGGGTATTGCGGTCGCGCGATGCACCGTCGAACGACTGATGCGTCGTCAGGGACTGCGCGGTGTGATGCGCGGCAAGTTGGTGCGCACGACGATCAGCAACGATAAGGTTTCCTATCCGCTGGACCGGGTCAATCGGCAGTTCCGGGCGGAGCGACCGAACCAGTTGTGGGTTTCGGATTTCACCTATGGTACGCCCAGCCAGCGTAGCCCGCCCGTATGGGGGTAAAGCTGCTTGAGCATGTTTGGAATGCAGGACTCCGGAGGAGTTGGCGTTGCAGTACCGGGGTATGCCCTTCCTCTGCTGCGAGAGGAAGTGAGCCGAAGCGGCGGTGACTTGCCGACACTGGCAAGGTGACGAAGTCCGTGGGAAACGGAGCTTGAGGCGAAGCGGTTACGCCAAGATGAGCTTCTAGGCTGAGCATGGGACGGTTGAGGAACACGAACCTGTTTAAACGCATCTGAGGGTTGAAATGTCACCCTTGCCCACACCGCTTCATGGGCAGGACGCGGACTGCGGCCGGTCACACATAAGGCCCGGCGGCACGAATACTGACTGGATATGTATGCTGGTCAGCATGGAACCACGGGGAGCGCGCAGCTAGACCGTGGTGTGCGCGACGACTTGCGGCAAGCAAGGATAAAGACTGCGACAGGCAACCTCGCCCATGCGTTGAGTCCAGCATGTGAACTGGGGAAGGCTTGCACAGATGTTAAGGGAGTGTGCCCCCGATGATGTGCAGGCTGACGGAGCCTCCGTAGTAGTCCGAGGTCGGGAAAGCCGGCCACATGGCGAAGGGGGGCAGTTTAAGTGGTTTGCTGGGTTGATTAACTGACCATAGTGAGGTGAAGACCTTTGATAATCAGTGAAATGCAAAGCAAACTGGCGACATGGTCGACGGAGAACAGAGGACGCAAGTTCGATCGACTCCTGAGACTGATTGCTGACAAGGATTGGCTGAGTGAAGCGGCTCGTATTACGCTGGCATCCAGCGGAGCCCGCACGCCGGGCGTTGACGGAGTCGACAGACGCACGCTGGAAGCAAATCTCCAGCATGAACTGGCGACGATACGCGAAGAGCTATTGGCGGGCTCGTATAGTCCGCTGCCTGCACGACGCGTGTATATACCGAAAGCGAACGGCAAGCTCAGGCCACTTGGCATTCCGAGCCTGCGGGATCGGATCGTGCAGCGGGCCATGCTGATGGCGATGGAGCCGATATGGGAGAGCGATTTCCACCCGGCTTCATATGGCTTTAGGCCTGCCCGTAGCGTACATCACGCAATTCGCACGGTGAAGCTTCAGTTGCAGGACGGTGGCGAACAAAGTGTCGCCGGACGCTGGGTTATAGAGGGCGACCTCGCCAGCTACTTCGACACCGTTCATCATCGTCTGCTTCTGAAGGGAATCCGCAAGCGCATTGCCGACCAGCGTTTCCTTGCCCTGCTTTGGAAGTTCATCAAGGCGGGCTGCGTTGATCGTGATCTGTTTCGTGCCGCGAGTGAAGGCGTTCCCCAGGGCGGTGTCATCTCACCCCTGTTATCCAACATCATGTTGCACGAATTTGATGCGTGGATGGAGAGGAACTATCTGAGCAAGAAGGTGCGGAAGGATCGGTGGGCGTGGAACTTCGCGATTCTCAAGCAGCGTTCGATTACTGTTCGAGAAAACCGGCAGTGGAAACCAGCTATCGCCTACTGTCGGTATGCAGATGACTTTGTGATCGTGGTCAAGGGAACTCGCGAACATGCCGAGGCAGTGCGCGAAGCATGCCGTGAGTTCCTCGAAGGCGAACTGAAGCTCACGCTGAATATGGAGAAGACCCATATCACACACGTGAACGATGGCTTCGTGTTCCTCGGTCACCGCATCATCCGCAAGCGTGGACCACGCGGCCGCATGCGGCCGGTGACGACGATTCCGTGGGAGAAGTATCGGGGCTTTGCCGAGCGGCTAGTCAAGCAACTGTCGGGCAACTACGGCATGAACCGGATGGACCTGATGGAAAGCCTGAACCGGCAGATCACCGGCTGGGCTGCCTTCTACCAATACACCGACTTCACGGCCACCATGTTCAGAAAACTGGACCGCACGGTCTTCTGGAAATTCGGCTACTGGCTCGCGCGCAGGTATCGGCGCGGGTTCAGGTCGCTGATGCGCGATCATGTGCGTGCGCCAGAACCGGGACAGGCCAAGACATGGCTGCTTCAAGGCCAGAATAGTCGGGGTTGGTATGGGACGGTGGCGCTTCGGCGTCTTGTTACCAGTCGGAAGAGCCAGTTCAGGTGGCGTAGCCCGTCGGAAAATCCGTACATCATGCGCGACGAGACACGCAGCAACATCGAATCGCGCTATGCCGATGTCGCCTTTGCTATGAGCAACGCTTGAATGGAGAGCCGGATGCGCTGAGAGGTGCAAGTCCGGTTCGGGGAGGAGAGGCCGGGAGATAGCTCGACTACGCCCGGTCTCTTACTCCACTATCGACCTGGCAGGGCTGGCTGTACGTGGCCTTTGTGATCGACGTCTTCGCCCGGCGCATTGTTGGCTGGCGCGTCAGCAGTTCGATGCGTACGGACTTTGTACTCGATGCATTGGAACAGGCACTCTGGGCACGCCAACCAGAGCGGGACAGCCGCTTGATCCACCATTCGGACAGGGGATCGCAATACGTATCTATTCGCTATAGCGAGCGCCTGGCCGAGGCCGGCATCGAACCGTCGGTGGGCAGCAAGGGTGACAGCTACGACAACGCCCTGGCAGAGACTATCAATGGGCTCTATAAAGCCGAGCTGATTCATCGTCGAGCGCCTTGGAAGACCAAAGAGGCCGTGGAGTTCGCCACACTGGAATGGGTGTCATGGTTCAACAATCATCGACTGCTGGAACCCATCGGTTACATCTCCCCGGCCGAAGCTGAGGCAAACTACTACCGGCAACTCGGCAACCAAGCTGTCCCAATGGCAGCGTAACTTAAACCCAACAGCCTCCACTGAAACCGGGGCGGTTCACACCGTTAGGTTGATGATGCAGCGGTTCGCCGAAACTCCCGGGGGGAACGGTACTTCAGTGCCTTATGCGGGTAGCGTTCGTTGTAATGCTCAAAGGCGCCGGCCAGATGCGAGAGCGCTGTTGGCACATCAGGCTTGTGCATAAAGGCAATGTAATCGTGCTTGATTGTCTTCACGAACGACTCGGCCATGCCGTTATCGTAAGTCAGCAACTGCTTGCCGTGATGACGGTTGCGCGACCGTAACGGTCGAGATCACCCATCCATTTCATCCCCTACGGGGTACCCGAGTCCAGCTGGTTACTCGCCGCCAGAACTGGGGAGAGGATCGTGTCATGTTCTATGACGAACATGGCCGGCTGGTATCGATACTGGCTTCATGGACTGATGTGGACGAGCCGGACGCGTTCGCTCAGACCGCAGCGGGACGCTCCGAGTTTCGTGTCGATGACCTTCGAAGGCTGCGCGCGCTGATTGACGACCTGAGGCCGGAGGTCCTCGGTCGTGTCAAGTAAATTACGCCGCCTGTGTAAGCTAAATAACGCCGCGACAGTCGCGCAGACACTTGACGGACGTGACGATTGTATGGCTATTTTGCCGAAATGGTTACGTTCCCGTGTCTGGTCTGGCCTTGACATTGGTGTATTATCGGCATATTTTAAATTACACATCTCAAGCCGGCGCAGCGACCTTGACCAAGCTCGATTCGAAGCAGGACCGCCTCAGGCACCTCGGCGTGCTGAACCCTCATCCCGAGCGGGTGCGGGCTCCCTGGTTTCAATCGAACGATTTCTTCGATGCCCGCGATCTGATCCAGGTCAAGTACGAGATGCTGCGCCACGTCAGCGTCGATGGCGCCTCGAAGGCCGACGCTGCAGAACTGTTCGGCGTGTCCCGCCCGACTTTTTATCAGGCCGAGGCAGCATTTGCGCGCGATGGGCTGGCCGGACTTATGCCGAAGCCGCGTGGACCCAAGGGCGCACACAAACTCAATCTCGAGGCAATGGCCTTCGTCGAACGACATCTCGAAGGCGATGGCTCCATTCACGCCCGCGCACTAGCCGAGCAACTGGAATCCGAGCTTGGCATCTCGGTCCACCCGCGCAGCATCGAACGCGCGATTGCGCGCAAAAAAAAACCGTAGAGCCATCCGTCGCCGCCCATCCCCTCGAGCAAGCCTTGACGGCTGCCTACGAGGCGCTACGCGACGCGGTGATAGAAGGTGCCCCGTGCCCCGAGGGTATGGCGGCGATTCGTTATCACGGCATGCTGCATGGGCTTCCCATGCTTGCGATGACGGCCCCTGCGACCAGCGACGCTCCTGCATCTCGCAGCGAGAAATGCGTGGGCGCACTCCCAGCCAGCGACGAATTGGTACGTCTGTTGGCCAATCTCGTTCTGCGCACCCATTCGGAGCTCGCCCATGTCTACTGAGCTGTATCAGAAAGTCACGCCCGGCCACTTGCGGCGTGATGCCTTCCTTTACGTACGGCAATCGTCGCTGCGTCAGGTCTTCGAGAACACCGAGAGTACGAAACGCCAGTACGCATTACGCGAGCGTGCCGTATCGCCGGGCTGGCCCATCGAACGCGTGCACGTTATCGACAGCGACCTTGGTCTGTCCGGCGCAAGCGCAGAACACCGGGACGGCTTCCAGCAACTGGTATCGGAGGTCGCCATCGGTCACGCCGGCATCGTACTCGGACTGGAGGTGTCACGTCTCGCGCGCAACAACGCAGACTGGCATCGTCTCATCGAACTTGCCGCATTGACCCACACCAAGGTAAGCGGCAGGCTTGAACCGTACTACGTATGTCATGACGTCGCTGCCCATGACGCCGGCAAACCGTGCCAGTTGGTACGTGGACGAGCAATTGATGATGCCATCAGCGCATTACTGCTTCAGACGGTTGGGCCGGCAGCCATCGAAGTGGCGCTCGCGGTCGAGGACGAGATCGCCGGACGTATTGAACAGGCCAACTCCATGCGCCTTAAGCAACTGGAGCGCGCGCGTTACGAAGCCGAGCTCGCCCGCCGTCGCTACATGAATGTTGATCCAGCAAACCGGATGGTTGCCGATGCGCTTGAAGCGGACTGGAATGATCGCCTTCGTCGACTGGACGTACTACAGCAGGATCACGAACGCCAACGCCGATCGGATCAGGATCTGCTTGGCGATCAGGCTCGCGCGCGCATTCGGGATCTCGCGGATGACTTCGTCGTTGTGTGGAACGACAGACGTATCGAATCGGTCGAGCGCAAGCGTATGCTAAGACTGCTCATTGAAGACGCCACCCTTGTGAAGTCGGAGAAGGTCTCAATCCATGTGCGCTTCCGCGGCGGCCGCACGACCTCACTCACAGTCGACAAACCCAGGTCGATGGCACTTGTACGCAAGACACAACCGGCGGTCGTAACCGTCATCGATGGGCTTCTGGAAACGTGCACCGATCAGCAGGTCGCCACACGACTCAACGAGCTCGGATATACAAACTGGCAGCACCAGACATTTACCGCCAGGAAGGTGGCGTTGGTACGGACCGCCTATGGGCTGCCGAGTCGATTTGAGCGACTGCGCTCGCGCGGTCTGCTCACCGGCGCCGAGCTCGCCACGCAGCTCAAGGTTAGCCAAACCACGATCCACCAATGGGGACGGCAAGGGCTTCTACGACGGCACGTTTACGGGCATGATCACCGGTGCCTATACGAACCTCTGGGCAATGTCGTGCTCGTCAGAGGTATTGGTGGACGCAAAGCAACGCGGCCAATCTTCATTGCCGCTCCAACTCCCGGACAAGGTGCAATGTGAAACCTACTCCTTGTCCTGCGGACGATATACGCGCGCAGGAAGGAATGACGTGCCGTAGTGACGCGCAAAGTCCAGCACGGTGTCGCCGGCGCGAGGTTCATAGCGATCGGGCTCGGCAATCATCGCGCGCGGGTTATCCGGCACGATCAGCTGCGGTACGCCACCATAAAAGGTCAGCGCACGTGCGATGCCGCCCAGCCAGTCCTCCATCGTTTCGGCTGGCGTCGCGCATGCGAACGTGTAACTCGATGCGCCCATGGCTGCCACGAAGATGTGCGCGCGGCGTCCAGTCGTCAGCGGCAACGTGGGACCGGCGAAATCGACAAACAGCTTCTCGCCGGCGCGGTGAATCTGACGCATCGAGCGCTTCAGGCGTTTCGTGAACGCCTTGTAGTGCTCGCAGAACTGCGTATAGCGGTAGGTCTGCCGGTCCGCGAACTCGGCCTGGTACTCCTCCCACAGCAACGTCAGCGTCATGCCCTTGCGACGCAGCTCCTGGTGGATGCGTCCGTAGTCGGGCTGGGCGTAGCCTGCCGGCCCCGTGGGCTTGCCGAGAAGCCGCCGCTCGAGGTCGCCTTCATCCATGTCGCAGGCGCTTGCCCAGTCCAGCCCGGCGGCGCCGGCTAGTCCGATGTACTTCGTGACCACGCCCTTGGATATGCCCAGTGACGCGGCGATCCGATCGTGCGAGAAGCCGCCGTCGAATTTAAGTCGTAAAACGTCCTTGATCATGCGCATGTTCATCCTGTGCGCGGGCATGCTTTCTCCGGCAAAAGCCGGCAAGCATAGCCCGCGTGGTTGATGTCATGCGCAACGCCAATCCTGCCTTCCGGTCCGCTCGGACACGTTCCCGAAATGCCCGGTCACGTTGCCGAAATCGCCGGTCACCATCCCGAAACGGCCGGTCACGTTCATCCGAAATACGCACTTGACGGTGCATCGTGCTTTCCCGATACTCGCAAGTCGATCAAATAGATGATCACATCAATGAATGCTTGCGTGCCGTTTGATGAGCTAAACGCGGATTGCCCTCTTTTGATCACGCAGTTGCTCGATGAACCGAGGGCCTAGATATGGCCATATTCTCGATTGTGCCCCCTTGGGCAAAACGTCGAGACTGATTCCCAGTTCCGGCTGGTAAGCCGCATGATCGTCCGACGAGGGAGAGGCATGACTATGAGCGAGCACCAAAGTTATGCGTAAAGCACCGGGGTGGTATTCACGCAGCGTAAGTGAGCAGAGCCGCAACACCGCGGAAGGCATCCCGTTTGTGCTCCGTGTGATAGTAGCTGGTCTATGCGCTCTTGCCGCGCTTGGAATGGCAGGCGCCATCAGTTACCCTTATTGGGCAACATTTGCCCGTTAATACAAAAGCAAGGGTCGGGTAGTCGCGCGGGTTTTCCATGGACTGGTGCGCCCTAAAGATTCTGCAGGGAAGTAATAAGATCGTGAGTAGGCTCGCGCGTTACGCGCATGCACCTGCATGCATTCTCCCGAGAGACCGAGTCCTTGCCTAACCCCCGAGAGGCGTGTCGATTTTCAAACGCGCTTTCCGACGAAATCAACCACAACAATCCACGTAGAACACCGAGTTCCAATGACCGATGATGATCGCCTATTCCTCCAACGCACTGTACCGAGGGTCAACTATGAGGGCCGGCCGTTCGGGGTGCGGATCGCAACCATACCGCAACCATGGCGCGACGAGTTGCTCGAGTTGTGCCGGATTCAGGCTCTTCACGTGTATGACAACGACGGCAAAGGCAATTGTATGTACCCGTGGGACTGGAAAGACTGGCTCAACGGTCAGTTGTCTGAGCCGTGCTAGCGCAACGGCAACGGGAGCCGGCCTCGACAAGGGCTTAACGCCCGTCGCTGAAACTTTATGCCGCGAAACTTTCGGGCTCCGCCATCCGCACAAGCAACTAGCGCTGGTCGCCAAAGGCGGACTAGGAAGCATTTGCCCAATCCACCAGATCAGCGACCATTCACCTTCCTTTTTGCAAGAGAGCCGCGGGCTCGACCTTTAAAGCCTTCGCAATTCGCTCGATGTTGTAGATCGTCACATTCTTTTCTCCACGTTCAAGCATACCAACATAGGTACGGTGTACGCCTGCACGTTCGGCCAGCGCCTCTTGAGAGATGCCTCGTTCAAGCCTAATCCGCCGGACATTAGCGGCAAATACTGCTACGAGAACACATTTTTCTGGATCGACGGACATGCGAACAATGTCCGTCGTTGCAGACTATGATTCTACATACTATGATTAGCAATTTCTCACAGACTGCGTGTCGAATTTGAGGTCATCCGTCGCGCCATCGACTTGGCAATGCCGCGCCGCGGGGGTGATCGAGATCGTATGCTCAAAATAGAGGCTCGATGTTACTTACACAATCCGGGTGGCAGGACTCGCAACCGACCAGACTCCGACTTGTCAGCCCATTCGTTCCTTGGCGTTGCTTGGCTGTTTCCAGTGAGACGCCCTGCTTTTTAGTCGAGTGCGACAGGCCGCTGCCCCAAGACGAGGGAGCACTGCCGGTGGCGTATATGGCTGCATCACCAGAAAACCTGCTGGAAGTCCTCGCGCAGCTGCCAGCGGATGGCTTTCGCATTTATAAGATTCAGCTTACTCACGATAGGGAGGCAGCAAGCCGCCTCGAATCAGTTCACGCACTCACCAGCTACTCGGCAACTGGCGTCATCTGGTATAACTTCGTGAACGACGAGGGTATAACTCAACCTTGCCTGCCTTGGCAGCCACGACCGGAAGCGGAGTGCGCCTACACAATCGAGTGGTCGATGGCGCCGCGGGCGGTGCGCGCAACCACCAACGTCTCTTCTGGGAACGACGGCCGCCATCGCTGATTGGCTCTGCGGACGTAAAGCATCAAATACTCGTCTCGGTCGAAGAGCTCTTCAAGTCGGGCGTGGCCTATCTGTAAGCACCTCACGGCGGCCGTTCTCCAGGCAGCGGTGAACGAAGGTAATTTGGTTCCCACCAAATATTTTGGTGGGAACCAAAGTGGTCGAGATAGTCGATAGCAGTACCCAAGCTCCCGGTAAGCGCCCGAACTTTCCACGCGAGTTCAAACGACAGCTCGCCGAACAGACCTTCGAACTTGGCGCGTCCGTATCGCTGGTCGCACGTCGCAACGACATTAACGTCAATTAGCGATACCGTTCTGAGTTTGGTCCAGAACCGCGCATTTCCTGTTAACGGACCCGCTCTGGCTGGTGCTTTGTGTTAACGATTTAGGCGGCGCAGGGGCGCTGCTCTGCCTATTTTCTAGGCAAATGCTCCGCTACAACGAGCCGGGGCCGCTCGGGGTTATGCAGGTATGCCCCAGGGTCTGGGAACCCCATGGCGCTGCACGGTAGACCCTGCAACCGCTATCGTGAGCGAGGCGGGAGGCTCATGCGCCGTGTTGAAAGGAGCCGCTGTAAGGTACGTGTAACTATTTCTTCCCATCGCACACGATCTATCTCACTCGGTGAAGCGGCTTGCACAAGAGGCGGCTGTTCGCCTCCCCGCCCCTGTGTCTCTTGAGCGTAACTCGCTTACGCGACCTACTACGCTGCTTGCTCGTCTTTGATCTGTTTAGCCACCGTAGCGATGGTCCCTCGGCCACACTTGACCGCGTCCTGAACTGCGTTCCACGACAGGCCTGCACCCAGCAACTTGCGGATGGTCTCGTGTTGCTTCAGGTCCACAGGTCGTCCCTTGTATTTGCCGTCGGCCTTCGCCTTGGCGATCCCTTCGGCTGCACGACGGCGACGGTCCTCATAGTCCTTACGGGCGACCGCTGCCAGCATGTCCAACATCATTGCGTTGATGGCCTTGAACATCCGTGCGGTGAAGTCATCCAGGGCTTGGGGCTTCAGGGCGCCGTGGGACGTGGGGAGATCCAGAGCCACGACCAGCACGCCTTTGTCTTCGATCATCGCTCGCAGCTTCAGCCAATCGCCCTCGGTCAGGCGTGAGAGGCGGTCAACCTGCTCCACCAGCAGGACGTCACCTTGCTTTGCATCCTTCAGCAGGCGCATAAGCTCGGGGCGCTCAAGCTTGGCCCCGCTCACGTTCTCGACATACTCGGACGCGATCACTACGCCGTGGTCTGCTGCAAAGGACTCAAGGGCGTTACGGGCACGCGTTGCGTCTTGGTCGTCTGTCGATGCGCGGAGGTAGGAGCGTACGAACATGGTCTGTTTCCTGTGAGCGGTTCCGTTAAGATGGTCAGAATATAGCAGTGCAGTTTGGGTAGGTCAACAAGTATTCGCAGTACCTTTTCTGACTGGTACTACAGACCACACCTATCTTGACCACGGCTTGGGACTGCTTAGGCGGCAACGTGCCTGCTCGGAACCCTTGGGCCGGAATTCATATTCGATGTGCCTTGCCTCTGCTGCATCGTTCGCCGTGCTGCGCCATCGCAAATCGCGTCAGCTTTTCCAAAAGGATCGACGCATCGGTGCGAGCCATAGTACCGGTCTACTTGTATGCAAAATCGACTTCAAAAACACCGTTAAAGCTCGACCGCCATCGTTGTTGTTCAAGCCGCGTGAGTGGGGGGCCTTCTGGCCAAAACACGGACCCCCGGGGACCCCCGGCCTACTGGGGGAGTACTGAGAGGCTTTCGTAATAGACCCCCCACCCGTACCCCTGGGGGTCCCAGCGGACAAGGAGGCGCCTTTGCCCTATACGCGAGGGTGGGGGGTAGGCCCCGGGGCACTTGGGGGAGTGACCGTGCCCCATTTACTCTATGGGTCCCATCGACCCACGGTCCTGATGGTAGGACCGCCCGGCGCCGGCAAATCGATGCTTGCAGCGCGCCTGCCGAGCCTGCTGCCGCCTATGACCGATGAAGAGGCGCTGACCTCGGCGGCGTTGCTGTCTGCCAGCAGATCGGGCTTCTCGCCGGCCCAATGGCGGCAGCGGCCGTTCCGGGCGCCGCACCATTCGTCGAGCGCGGCGGCGCTGGTAGGCGGCCGCAATCCGCCGCAGCCAGGCGAAATCACCCTGGCGCACCTGGGTGTCCTGTTTCTCGATGAAATCCCCGAATTTGATCGCCATGTACTAGAGACGCTGCGCGAACCGCTCGAAGCCGGGCGCATCACGATTTCGCGCGCGGCCCTGCAAGCGGATTTCCCGGCGGCCTGCCAGCTGATCGCGGCCATGAATCCGTGTCCGTGCGGCTGGCGCGGCGACCCCAACGGGCGTTGCCGTTGCACGCCTGAAATCGCTGCGCGCTATCTGCGCAAGCTGTCGGGCCCGCTTCTGGACCGCATCGACATTCAGATCGAAATTCCCGCGCTCACACCGGCTGAACTATCCGCGCGCTCCAGCGCCGGCGGGGAGTCGAGCGCCGCTATCGCCGCACGGGTAAGCGCCGCACGTGAGCGCCAGCTGACGCGCCAGGGCAAAACCAATCGCGAACTGAGCGGACGCGAAGTCGACGAGGTCTGCCGACCCGACCCGGCCGGCGAAGCCGTTCTGCGTGAAGCGGGCGATCGCTTCGGCTGGTCAGCGCGTGCCTACTACCGGGTGCTGAAGGTGGCGCGCTCGATCGCCGACCTGGCCGGTGCCGACGTGCCGACCAGTAGCCAGATCGCGGAAGCCGTTCAGTACCGGCGCGCGTTCGCAAGTGGATAAAGCAAAAAAATATCTGTCAAGACTTGACTTATGCACATAAAAGCATTTCTTGCGGAGTTGAAGTCAATTGAAAGGTGACCGCTACGCGTTTTGACGAAAGCCTTGATTTCATTGACTTTTTGATTTCCGCCGAAGTAGGAAAAAAGTTCCACGAGGCCCGCCCGGCGGGCATTTCCGCGAGCTCTCACGAGGTTTTCCACAAAGTTATCCACAGGCGCCGTGCGTATTGGAAAAATCCTCATGAAATCCAGCTATTAGCGCCATATCCTGCGAAGGAACATTCACTTCGGTGCACCGGCCTATGGTTTTCCCAAACTCGGGCCGCGATGCTCAATACAGTTGAAAAGACTGAAAAAACTGATCGACCTGCTCCTGCGGAAGCGGCGCACTGGCAATGATCGCGGCCTGATAGACATGCCGGCCATGCGCGACCAGTCGCGCATACACCGTGCGGGCTTCCCGCTGCTCGCCGGCCTTGCCGCTCAGTTTCATCTCGAGGCCGGGCACCTGGCCGCCCGCCGCGAGCGGAATTTGCACCGTACGTGCGTCGGGGGCAGCGCTGACGTTGCGGGCCAGGCCGGTGCGCAGGAAATCGAGCGCCGCGCTCTGGGTTTGCGGGTCGTCGGATGGCAGGCTCACGGTTCCCACTGCGAATACCGCATTGCCGGCCTCGGCGATCTGCATGGTCATCGGCATCTGCGTCCCGCCAATCCCGATCTGGCGGCTGTCACTGCTCGGCTTGGCCGGCAGGTCGACGGTGTAGCCCTTGTCGTTGTTCATGACGGTGCGCCAGTCGTAGGTCGGCGAACAGCCCGCCAGCATCCCGCCCACCACCAGCAGGCACGCGCTGGCGAAGAGCGCGGAAGGCACTCGCGTGAGTCCGGATAGAACGCGGTGCGCAGCGGCCCTCATGCCCACAGCAAGTTTGAGCAAAACGCGCAGGGACGACAGACGAAACGTGGATCGGAGCATGGGAATGAAGTCAGGGAAAGACACGGGCATAAAACCCTATTATCCGCTGACAGGCCGGGCTGAGCCGTCTCGCCGGATTGGGGCTACAATCGGGACTTCAATTCGTCGCAACGTTGCGCGCGCCCTGCGCGAATCTCGAGGCCCCGTTCATGAGCCCTACCTCTTCTGCCCAAGTGGCGAAACGCACCAACCCGATCCGCTATATCGCCATGGCGGTCGTGGCCGGCGCGATCGCGATTGCCGGTTACTTCGCCTTCACCGGCCAGCAGCATGTGCCCGATGCCACCTTCACCTTGCTGTCCGGCCAGAAAGTGTCGACCGCCGATCTGAAGGGCAAGGTCTACCTCATCAACTTCTGGGCGACCAATTGCGACACCTGTGTGCAGGAAATGCCGAAGATGGTCGACACGTATAACCGCTTCAAGGGCAAAGGTCTTGAATTCGTCGCCGTGGCAATGAACTACGACGCCCCGATGTACGTGACCAACTACACCGAAACGCGCCGCCTGCCGTTCAAGGTCGCCATGGACGACGGTTCCGCGGCCAAGCAGTTCGGCAACGTCCAGTTGACGCCGACCACCTTCGTCGTCGACAAGGACGGCAAGATTCTCAAGCGCTACATCGGTGAGCCGCAGTTCGCCGAACTGGACCAACTGCTTGAGAAAGCGCTAAACGCGGCCTGAAGTACGCGAACACGAGATAAAACGCGCCGGTAGCGGACCTGTCCGCTACCGGCGCGTTGCTTTGTGGAGTGTGATCACCGCTCCCCTTCCCCCTTCGCCGCCAGCCCGTAACGCCGGATCTTTTCGTAGAGCGTCGCCTTGCCCAACTGCAGCCGGTCTGCGGCCACCGCCACCGCGCCACCCGTTTGCTCGAGCGCCTGCGCAATCACCGCACGCTCGAACTGCTCGACGCGCTCCTTGAGCGAATGGGCATCCACGGCTTCATCGACTGACGCAGTCATGGGATCCTCGGCCACACCGAGCACGAGGCGGTCGGCCGCATTGCGCAACTCCCGCACATTGCCCGGCCAGTCGCGCTGCATCAGTCCTGTCCGCTGACGGTCGGTCAGGATGGGCGCGGGACGCTCATAGCGCACCGCCGCGTCGAGCAGGAAATGCTCGAACAGCGGCACGATGTCTTCGCGCCGCTCGGCAAGCGGCGGCAGCGCGATCGTTACCACGTTCAGCCGGTAGAGCAGGTCGCGCCGGAACGTGCCGGCGGCGACATGCTCCGTCATATCGCCCTTGGCAGCGGCCACGATACGGCAATTGACGCGAATCGGCTGGTTCGAACCGAGCCGCTCCAGCACACCGTCCTGCAGCACGCGCAACAGCTTGACCTGCAGACCGAGCGGCATGCTCTCGATTTCGTCGAGAAACAGCGTGCCGCCGGATGCGTGTTCGAGCTTGCCGATGCGCCGCTTGGCCGCCCCGGTAAACGCGCCCGGCTCATAACCGAACATCTCCGACTCGAACATCGGTTCAGGCAGCGCGCCGCAATTCACCGCGATAAACGGCTTGTCCCGCCGCGGCGACAGTTCGTGCAGGCTGCGGGCGATCAGTTCCTTGCCCGCGCCCGTATCGCCGTTGATGAGTACCGAGGCGTCGGTGGGCGCGATATTCGCGATCAACCGGCGCACCTGCTCGATCACCTGACTGCGTCCGATGATGCGCGGCGCCACCGTGTTCTGCCCCGCTAGTTCACGACGCAGCGCATGGTTTTCCAGCACAAGCGTACGACGCTCTAGCGCGCGCCTGACGGTCTCGATCAATCGCTCCGAGGCAAACGGCTTTTCGATGAAGTCATACGCGCCGTCGCGCATGGCCTGCACGGCCATCGAAATATCGCCGTGTCCGGTGACCAGAATCACCGGCACCTCCGGTGCGCGCTCGTGACACTGTGCGAGCAGATCGAGGCCGCTCGCGCCCGGCAAACGGATATCGCTGACGATCACGCCCGGAAAATCCGCGCTGATGGAGCGCGCCGCCGATTCCACCGATGCGTGCCCGGTGACGTCGAAGCCCGCGAGTTGCAGGCTCTGCACGCTCGCGCGACGCACCAGTTCGTCATCCTCGATATACAGCACCGTCAAACTGTTGTTGACCATTGTCCTTTCCACCTGAAAGTGCCCGAGCGCATCTGCCACCGCCTGAATTCAGGACCCCGCCGCGAGTGGATCCGTGGCCCGCACACGGTCCCGCCGCAGCGTCAGCACGAACAGCGCGCCACCGTCCGGCGCATTGCGGGCAACCAGCGAACCGCCCGCGTCCCGCGCGATCGACGACGAAATGGCGAGGCCGAGCCCGAGTCCCTGGCCCATTTCCTTGGTCGTGAAGAACGGCTCGAAAAGCCGCGGCAACACGTCGTCCGGAATGCCGGGGCCGTTATCGTGAACCGAGATCATGAGCGTCGTCCCGGTGCCTTCAAGGTCGATTTCGATACGGGCCGGCGTAATGCCGGCCGCTGCATCCAGCGCATTGCCGAGCAAGTTGATCAGCACCTGTTCGAGCCGCAGATCATCGCAATTCGCGACCCACGCCGGATGCTCCTCAGATGGATCGAAGCGCGTGCGTGTGCCGGCTTCGGCATCAATCGCCGTCACCACCACCTGAACATCCTGCAAACGCTTTTGCAGCAGCGCCAGCACATTGCGCAGCGCACGCGCGAGCGGCGCCCGCGCGCTACGCGGCCGCGCCCGGCCCACGAACAACTTCAACTGGTTGGTGATCTTGCCCATGCGCTCGGTGAGTGCGGCAATCGCTTCGAGATTCTCGCGGGCCGACTGCTGATCGCCGCGTTCCAGCAACACCCGCGTGTTGTCCGAGAAGCCACGCAACGCCGCCAACGGCTGGTTCAACTCGTGCGTAATCCCCGCGGCCATCTGGCCGAGTGCCGCCAGCTTGCTCGCCTGGATCAATTCATCGTGCGCCGAGCGCAATTCCTGTTCGGCGCGCGTGCGTTCGCTGACTTCCTTTTTCAGTTGCTCGTTGGCCTGCGACAGATCCGCCGTCCGTTCCGCCACTCGCTGGTTCAACTCCGCGTATGCGCGCTGCAGCAATTCGCGGCTGCGGATCATCTCGCGCACGCGCGCACGCCGCGTTCTCCAGTAAAACGCCAGCAGGCACAGCGAGATATAGCCGAAGCCGGTGACGACCGCGTCATTGCGAGCATCGGCGTCGACGGGAGCGACGCTCGCGAGGGTGATCAGTTGCCAGTCCGGCTCGCCCATCGCCCGGCGCGATGCGAGGTAGCGCGGCGCATAGCGCCCGCCGCCGATCCGCACGATCTGCGCATCGCCTTCGAGCGTGCGTTCGATCGTCACGGGCAGCGGCGCAATCTCCTGCTGCGCATACTGGCGCGTCTGGTAGATCGAGTCCGCCACCGCGCCGGACAGCGGCCGCACCGTGTGGTATTTCCACGCCGGCACCGACGACAGGAAAATCACACCGTGATCGTCGGTGACGATCAGCGGCTCGGATGCGTCTGCACCCTGAAACCATTCCAGATTGAGTTTGACGACCGCCACGCCGACGATCTGACCATCGCGACGCACCGGCTGCGAGATGTAGTAACCGGGATCATGCGAGATCGTGCCGATGCCGAAGAAACGGCCCACGCCGCCCTTCACCGCATCCACGAAATACGGCCGGAACTGATATTCGCCGCCGACGAAACTCTCCGGGTCGTGCCAGTTGCTCGCCGCGACACATAGTCCGCCGGCCTGGATGATGTAGGTGGCCGTCGCTCGCGCGTGACGGTTGAGGTCGTCCAGATAGTGGTTGGCGCGCACGACATTCGAAGCGGAGGGACTCACCAGCACGTCCTGCACGAACGGATGTTCGGCTAGCAAATATGGCAGCGATTCGTAGCGCTCGAGCGTGCTCTTGAGTGTGTTGGCGGTGCGGTCGACGCGCACCGCGGCGTTGCGCCGCAAATTGTCGATGCCGCGCTGCCACGCGATGCTCCACGTGACTCCGCATGCCGCCACGAGCCCGGCGAGGAGCGCGAACAGGATCAGCAGGCGGCGCGTCACGTTGGTGAGTTCCAATGGGTGGGCTGCGGCTATTGTGGCATAACGCGCTGGGCTTAAACTCGTTGCCGCGGCGACCTTTCCAAGGGTTGCCGCGTGCCCGTGAGCCGCGTTTCCAAGGTTGCGGCGCCCGGACGGCGGCGCCGTCATGTCAGCGCTCCGTCCACCGCGCCGCACGGGTTCAGGCACCCGCCCCTTCTGCTTCGCCTTCTGCCTGTGCTTTCGTCGCGGGTGTCACTTCGCCGCGCAGCACCGCGCGCAGCCGGTCGCGGTCCAGCTCCCTCTCCCAGGCCGACACCACCACCGTAGCAACGCCATTGCCGACGATGTTCGTCAGCGCGCGGCATTCGCTCATGAAGCGATCGATGCCGAGAATCAGCACCATGCCCGACAGCGGGATCGTCGGCACCACCGCCAGGGTCGCCGCGAGCGTGATGAAGCCGGCGCCCGTCACACCGCTGGCGCCCTTCGACGTCAGCATCGTGACGGCCAGCAGCGTGAGCTGCTGCGTGAGCGTGAGATCGGTGTTGGTGGCCTGGGCGATGAACAGCACAGCCATCGTCATGTAGATGTTGGTACCGTCGAGGTTGAACGAGTAGCCGGTCGGCACCACGAGGCCCACCACCGAGCGCGAGCAGCCGAGCTTCTCGAGCTTCAGCATCAACTGCGGCAGCGCTGCTTCCGACGAGCTCGTGCCCAGCACGATCAGCATCTCTTCCTTGATGTAGGCCACGAAGCGCAGGATGCTGAAGCCGACCATCCGGGCAATCGCGCCGAGCACCACCACCACGAACACGATCGAAGTCAGATAGAACGTGCCGATCAGCTTGAGCATGGGCACCAGCGAACCAATGCCGTACTTGCCGATGGTGAACGCCATTGCCCCGAATGCACCGATCGGCGCGAGCTTCGTGATGATGCGCACCACGCCGAACAGCACGCTCGACAGACTGTCGATCAGATCCGTGACGACCTTGCCGCGCGGGCCGAGCGTCGCCAGCACGCTGCCGAACAGCATCGCGATCAGCAGGATCTGCAGGATTTCGCCTTGGGCGAACGCATCCGTGATCGTGTTCGGAATGATGTGCATGAAGAAGTCGACGGTGTTCTGGCCGTGCGCCTTGGCCGCGTATGACGCGACTTCCTTGCCGTCGAGCGTGGCCGGATCGACGTTGAAGCCGGCGCCCGGTTTCAGCACGTGCGTGGCGATCAGGCCGAGCAGCAGCGCGAACGACGAGACGATTTCGAAGTACAGCAGCGCTTTGCCGCCGACCCGCCCGACTTTCTTCATATCCTCCATCCCGGCGATACCGGTCACGACCGTACAGAAGATGATCGGTCCGATCACCATCTTGATCAGCTTGATGAAGGCGTCGCCGAGCGGCTTCATGTCGATGGCGAAGGCCGGCGAAAAGTGGCCGAGGATAATGCCGACGATGATCGCGGCGACCACCTGGACATAGAGCACTTTATAGAAGGGTTTCTTCACGATAGTTCCTGCGATGTGGGTGAGCCAATGGCCTGCCACGCTGCGCATCAATGCGAACGAATGGACGTATCGCCTGTGCACGGCATCGGGCCGCGACAAGACGACGGATTCAGAAGTACGGGGAAGGGAAAGGGCGCATCGTTGTCTCCATGCTTTAGTTGTCGGGCCTTGGCGGCCGCGCTTTTACGTTGCAAGGTCGATGCCAGTTGAGTTTCGGTTTTATCTATATGATTTATATAAACATTTTTAACGACACTCACTCCGCTCGTCCAGCTTTCCGGAAATCCGGACGAGAGGCGTCGGGAAATCCGGACGGTGCGAACAAAAAAATGCCTTCCTCGACTCGGGAAGGCATTTCAACGGAATATCGGAGACGTTGTTGTTCGTGGGCCTCGTGTCGCGGTCCTGCTGCGAAGCTCACAGAACAATATTAGGATGGTTCGGGCGTGCTTGCCGTTAAGCATTGTTAAATCGAGCGCGGGCGCATGGGCGCCCCTGATTTCTCAGCGTTGCCGAAAAACTCAGTCGAAATCGAACACGTCGAAGAGCGAGCGCTTTTTCCTGTACCCCGGATGCCCCGACCGGCGATCGTCATACCTTTGATGGCTCTCACCCGGATGCTCGCGATACCGCTCGCGATGACCCTCCCGGATCAGGCTAACGCCACTCTGTGCGCCGACGCGTTCCACGTCGTCTGAAATCAGCTTGTCGAGTTCACCGCGATCGAGCCATACGCCCCGGCAATCCGGGCAGTAGTCGATCTCGATCGAGCGGCGCTCGGTCATCAGCAGCTCAGTCGTCTTGCAAACAGGGCATTTCATGGCGTTGCTCCTCACAGGATGAGACATCGGATGCGCACGTCAATGCGGCGCGTATCCCTATCATCGGTGCTCCTCGAGTGCGGATAAACGAGTGATAAGCTGAACGACAGATCGCTTTTTCCGAAGTGAGGCCGTCCATGCTGAACTACCGTCACCTTTACTATTTCTGGATCGTCGTCAAGGAAGGCGGCTTCGCGCGAGCGGCCGAACGTCTCGACATGGCGGTGCAGACGATCAGCGCGCAAGTGCGCGAACTGGAAAAATCGCTTGGGCGGCAGTTGCTGAAATCCGCTGGGCGCGGCGTCACCATGACCGAGGCCGGCGAGACCGCATTCAATCGCGCCGAGCAGATCTTCCAGATTGGCGAAGCGCTGCTCGACGAGATGCGCGAGGCCGGTGGCGAACGCGTTGCGCGACTCGCCGTGGGCTTTTCCGATGGCATTTCGAAGCTCGCCGCGCACGCGCTGTTGGCGCCCGTGCTGGGTACGCCGTCGCTCAGGCTGTTGTGCCACGAAGGCGAGCCTGCGCAACTGTTATCGGAACTCGCGCTGCATCGCCTCGATCTCGTGCTGGCCTGTCAGCCGGCGCCGCATAACGCGGATCTGCGGGTTCTGAGCCAGCGCCTCGTTGGCTCGGCGGTCGACTGGTACGGTCCTGCAGCACTCGTCTCCAAAGCATCGCGTGCCGGCTTTCCGCAATGCCTCGCCACGCTGCCCGTACTGCTGCCCACCGGGCACGGCGCGCTACGCGCACGACTGGAGCGCTGGTTCGAGGCTGCGGCGATCCGACCGCGAATCGCCGGAGAATTCGAGGACAGCGCGCTCATGGCGGTGTTCGGCGCACGCGGACTCGGCGTGTTTCCGCTCGCGGAACTGGGCGCCGAGGACGTGTCGCTATTGCGTGGACTGCGCTGGCTCGGCCGTGCGGACGGCGTGATCGAAGAGATCCACGCCATCCGCTCGCGACGAGGCCAGCATCACGCGCTCGCCTCTCAGGTGGTCGACGCCAAACGTTTGTGAGCATGCAAGGTATTGCGACGCACGACGGCCTGGCTTGACGCGGGCGCCCACGCACTGAAAACGGTCCCCAGCAGGGCGATCTCACCGTCCGCGAGATAGTCGTCGGCGCTCGCGGCGGCAACGCACAGGCGCATGACCTTGCGTTGCAACGCTGGCGAGTCGATCTCACCCATCAGCGTCGCAAGCAGGGCCTTGTCGACCGGGCCAGCCATGGGCGCATGAGGCGCATGGGCGACGGCATGATCCTCGCACAAGGTCTGCACGATTTGCGCGAACTGTTCTGGCAAAAGACCGAGTTGTCCGGCGATATCGAGTTTGTCGAGCGCACGCTCCTCGGAGCTGCAAACGTGGCCGTCGGCGGTCAACATCAGCGCGACAATACGTGCAGCGGCTTGAGGACTATTACGGGGGTAGGTTTGCATGACGAGGCTCCTTTTGGCGGACGCTGTCCGCAGTGGTGATGAGCCTCAGTCTGCGTCAGGTTCCTGAACGGATAAACCTGTCAATTCGGGAGCAATGGTTCGGAAAAACCGAAGGATGCATGGGCGAACCCGACGGCTTCCCCCGGCGAGATGCAAGTCCCTTAAACCGCGCCCTCTTCCAGCACCAGCAGGTTCTCGTGCGAAAAGCCCAACGCCACCGGTTGACCGCGTTCAGGCAACTGCCGGTTCGGATCGTTGAAGACGTCGAGCGAAATCACTGCATCCTTCACCCGCGTCCTGATCCGCACTACCGCGCCGAGGAAATTCACTTCTTCGACGGTGGCCGCCAGCGTGTTGCGTCCCGCCGCGGGCGCTTCCAGCACGATCGCCTCCGGTCGCAGTGCGAGCAGGCGCTTCTTGCCCGCGTCGTCCGCTGCGAGCGGCTGCGTGGTTACGAGTTCCTGACCGTCCACGGCCATCTTGCCGCTCGCCGGGTCCACCACGTGACCGGAAAGAATATTCAGCGTGCCGACGAACGACGCCACGAAACGTGTGCGCGGATAGTTATAGATCTCTGACGACGTGCCCACCTGCTCGACGCGTCCTTCGTTCATCACCACGATGCGGTCCGAAATCGACAACGCCTCTTCCTGATCGTGCGTAACGAAGATCGACGTAATGCCGAGTTCCCGCTGCAACGCGCGAATGTCCTGGCGCAGCGAAATGCGGATCTTCGCGTCGAGCGCCGAAAGCGGTTCATCGAGCAGCAGAACCTGCGGCTTGCCCGCCAGCGCGCGCGCCAACGCAATGCGCTGCTGCTGGCCGCCCGAGAGTTGCCAAGGGTAACGGTCAGCCACATGCGGCAGCTTGATCAGATCGAGCATCTCGCCAACCCGCTTGCGAATATCGTCCTGCGGACGGTGCGCCACTTTCAGTCCAAAGCCGATGTTGTCGGCCACCGTCATGTTCGGAAACAGCGCATACGACTGGAACACCATGCCGACCTTACGCTGCCGGGTGCGCAGATGCGTGACGTCGCGCCCGTCGAGACGAATGATGCCGCGCGTCGGACTTTCGAAGCCCGCGATCATGCGCAACACCGTCGTCTTGCCGCATCCCGACGGGCCCAGAAAGGTGATGAACTCGCCGCGCTCGATCTTCATGTCGAAATGATGCAGCGCCGTGTTCGTCCCAAAGGACTTGTGCAGATTTTCGATCTCAAGGAATGCCATGATTCGACGCCTCAGTTCTTCAGGGTTTTTGTCCGGCCGGCGCGCGTGCCGAGCTGCGGGCCGAGCCAAATACCTGGATCAGCCCCATCGAGGCCCAGGTGATGGCGAACGCGATAATCGCGAGGGCCGACGGCTCGTATGCGCGGTTCGCACCGATCAGTTGCAGGTACGGCCCGAACGCCGGCCGGTCGAGCAGGCTCGCCAGCGTGAACTCGCCGATCACCACCGCGAAGGTGAGAAACGCGCCGGACAGAATGCCGGAGCGGATATTCGGAAAGATCACCTTGAACAGGATGGTCGGCCAGTTCGCACCGAGACATTCGGCCGCCTCGGTGAGCGAGCGCACGTCGACCGCCGCGAGACCCGCGTCGACCGCGCGGTACATATACGGCAGCGACAAGGTGACGTAGCCGAACACCAGCAGCAGATCGGTAGCGCGCTCGTTGCCGGTGAGCGGCAGGATCGAGCTGCTGTTGTAGATGCGCAGGTAGCCGAACACGATCACGATGGCCGGAATCACCAGCGGCAGCAGCGTGATGAATTCCACCACCGGCCGCAGCTTCGGCAAACGCAGGCGGACCCAGTAAGCGGTCGGCACCACCAGCAGGACGCCGATCACGATCGTCAGGACTGCCATCAGCATCGAGTAGCCGAACGAGGCCTGGAAATGCGGATCGCTCAGCACGACCCGATAGGCGTCGAAACTGTATTCGCCACGCCGCATGCGCAGACTGAACTCGAGCGTGGCGGCAAGCGGAATCAGGAAATACAGCGAGCCCACGACCATCGCGGTCCACGCGCCCACACGCGATTGACTGTTCATCGACGCCCCCTTTCGGCGCGCGAGCGCAGCCAGATATAGCCGCCATTCGACAGCCCCGTCACGAGGATCATGCCCAGCGCCAATGCGTAGCCGAGATTCTGGTTATGCAGCACGTCGCCGCGAATCTGCGCGTACAGGAGAATGGTGACGATGTTCAGCGAGCTGCCGGTCAGCGCATAGGCCGTTGCCACCGCGCCAAACGAGTTGGCGAACAGCAGCAGGGTCGCGCCCAGCACGCTCGGCCACAACACCGGTAACGCGACATAGCGCCAGTACTGCAACGACGTGCCGCCGAGGCAGTCGCAGGCCTCGCGCCATTCGCGCTTGAGGCCGTCGAGCGCCGGCGTGACGATCAGGACCATTAACGGAATCTGGAAGTACAGATACGTCACCGTGAGACCGGTGAAACTGAGGATGCTGAAGCCCGTGGAATACAGATTGATGCCCACGTACTTCTTCAGCAGAACCGTGACGAGACCGACGCGTCCCAGCGTGCAGATGAATGCGAACGCGAGCGGCACGCCGGCAAAATTCGAGGCGACGCCAGAAAAGGTCATCAGGGTGGGACGAATCCACACCGGCAGGCGTCCCTGCACGGCTGCCCATGCCAGCAGCGAGCCGATCACGGCACCGCCGATCGCCGATGCCGCACTCACCTTGAAGCTGATCCAGTAGGCGTCGAGCACGCCCGGCTGGAACAGGTCGCGGAAGTTGACCAGCGTGAAGTGCCCCTGAGGATCCTGAAACGCGCCCACCATCAGGAACCCGGTTGGCAGGATCAGGAACAGCAGGGCAAAAATGAAGAAGGGAGCAACGCCTAGCCAGGTCAGGAGCTGGGACGACTGTCCCGGTCCCTTTACACCAGGCGCCGGCGTGGGAACGGGCGGAACCTGTAGTTCCGGTTGCGCCGACCCGATATCCGATGAAGCGGTCATACGTCACCCTGGGAGCATTCAGGCTAAAGCCGGGGCCACGCAGGGCCACACTCGAAAGCGCTTCAAGCGGGTCCGGCATACCACATGCCGCAGCAATAAAAATATCCAGATGGGGCGTAACGGCCATCCTGCCCACCGCCGCGTCGCCATCCGGATGCGAGTATCACAACTTGCTTCTACTGCTTACTGCGCCTCTTTAAAACCGGTTCTTGCTGCACCTTACTTCACGTTCGCGCCAACCACTTCATCCCAATGCTTGGTGATGGTGTCCTTGTACGCATCCTGCTGCTGCAGCGTCGGGAATACGGCATTCTTGTAAGCCGATGCCGGCGGCAGCTTGTCGAGCAGCGCCTGCGGCACTTTCTTGCCGGCCACCAGTTCGTTGTAGCGGATCGGGTGGCAGTAACCGGCCAGCCAGCCGACCTGGCCTTCGTCCGAATAGAGGTACTCCATCCACAGCCTGGCGGCGTTCGGATGCGGCGCAAACGCGCTGATCGCCTGCACGTAGACGCCGGCTACGACGCCCGTCTTCGGCACCACGACCTGCACCTTCGGGTTGCCCTTGAGCGTGTCGCGGTCGGCCAGCGCGTTGTAGTCCCAACGCACCACGATCGGCGTCGTGCCTTGTGCCAGCGAAGCGGCCTTGCCAATCACCGGCACGAAGTTGCCGCTCTTGTTGAGGTCGGCGAAGTACTTCAGGCCGGCGTCGGCAGCCTTGGCGGTATCGCCCTTGCCGGTCGACAGACCGGCCGCGTAGACGGCCTGGATCGCCTGGTTGGCCGAGCGCGGATCGCCCGCGAGCGACACGGCGTTCTTGTAGTCGGACTTGAGCAGATCGCTCCAGTCGGCGGGCGCCTTGTCGATCATGTCGGCATTCACTTCAAACGACAGCACGCCGTAATAGTCACCGTACCAGTAGCCGTCGGCATCCTTGGCGGAATCGGGAATTTCTTTCCACGTCGACACCTTGTACGGTTGCAGCAGGCCTTCGCTCTTTGCGGTCGGACCAAACGACAGACCCACGTCGATCGTGTCCGGCGCTTGCGGTCCCTTGTTGCCCTTGTTGGCCTTGATGGCTTCGACTTCGTCGCCCGAACCGGCATCGGGATTCAGTTCGTTCACCTTGATGCCGTACTTCTTTTCGAAGGCGGCGATCATCGGACCGTAGCCGCACCAGTCATGCGGCAACGCGATCACGGTGAGCTGGCCTTCCTGCTTGGCTGCGGCGACCAGCGCATCGGGCGGCGCAGCCAACGCGCTGCCTGCACCCGCTGCGGCCACGCCCGCAACTGCTGACATCGAGATAACACGGCTTAGCCACGTGCGGTTCAGGTTCATAGTGTTCCCCATCCTTTGCCTAAAGTTGCTACGTTAGGAAAACTGCATTTGACGATTATCTTCGGTGCGCGAATGCTCCAGCGCACCTGTCATGTCTGTCGTGCCTGACTCAAGCTAGGCCAGATTGCCCCGCGTGGACAGCATGTCGTGCGCAAGCATATCGATGCGATCAGTACAAATCATGTCAACGCCCCATTGCGCGAGCAACTTCGCGCGGTCCGGGTCGTTCACGGTATACACGAGTACGCGCAAACCCTCGGCGCGGATCGCGGCAACGAGTTCCGCGCTGAGATGCTCATGGCTCGCATGCAGCGAAACGCAATCGAGTTCGCGTACGATGCGCAGCCAGTCGTCGGGAACCGCTTCGAACAGCATTCCGCGCGGCAACGTGGGCGCCGCTTCCCGTGCGGCGACGAGCGCCTCGAACGAGAAGGACGACAGCAGCGGTGGCGGTGTCTGTCCCTGCCAGAGCGCGAGCGCCCCGCCTGCGACGAGTTGTCCGGTGATGGCATCGCGACCAGGGCACGGTTTGATTTCAATGTTGGCGGCAATGCCGTCGCGTTTGCAACGGGCGGCTGCGTCCGCGAGCGTGGGCAGGCGCTCGCCGGCAAACGCGGCGTCGCGCCATGAGCCGGCATCGAGCTTCGCCAGTTCCGCCCACGTATGCCCGGCGGCAGGTCCATGGCCGTTGGTCGTGCGATCGAGCGTGTCGTCGTGCAGCAGGAAGAGATGGTCGTCCGCCGACAGCTTGGCGTCGAACTCGACCATGCGATAGCCGTAGCGCCTGCAGACGTCGAACCCGGCCAGCGTATTTTCCGGCGCGAGCGTTCCGCCGCAGCGATGCGCGATCAGGCGCGGATACGGCCAGTCGGCGTTGGTACGATCAATCCCAGTTCCCACGTCTGTACACCTTCGAAATAGACCGCTGCGCACGCTTCGCCAGTTCGCTATGGTCATCGTCAGGATGACGAACTGAACGGTATTATCTCGTCAGCGAATTGTCATGTTGCAGCACCGCATTGAAACGGACAGCAAAACGACCTGCCGAGCCTGGTATGGAGCTAGGATACGGCAGCTTGCTTGCCAAAAGCGACATCCAGGGTTCGAAACCAGCCAGGTCAATTCCGTTTCGAACATTCCGTGTTCGGATTCGCTCCGTATCCGCTAATCTGCGAAGGCTAAATTTAAATACACAAATTTGCAAGGCACCAAAAAAATACAACACGAAAGCCGTAAAGTAGCGCGAATGACATCGCCTCGACACATAACCGTGTCAGTGATGTCATAGATAAAACCAGCTGTCCAGACCGACTCAATCGCAAAGGGAAAATGCATGTGGCAGGAAGACCGTCACCAAAGAATTCGCGCGCTGCTATCGACACTGCAACGGGTGTCGACCGAACGGATCATGGCGGATCTCGGGGTGTCGCGCGAAACCGTACGGCGCGACCTGCTCGATCTGGAGGCACTCGGCGAATTGCGGCGGGTGCATGGCGGCGCGATCAAACCCGCCGACGAAGCGCCCATCGCGGAACGCGCCCATACCCGCGTCAAGTCCAAGACGGCCATCGCCAAGGCGGCGATGGGTGTCATCTCCAGCGGCCAGACGCTGTTTATCGACGCCGGCACGACCACCTCGGCGCTGGCCGAAGAGCTGGCGAAGCTGGCCAATCTCACGGTGGTGACCAATTCGATCGACGTCGCGCTGAAGATGCGCGGCGTGGCCGAGCAGCCGGCGGAAGCCGCCAATGAAGTGATTCTGCTGGGCGGCTCGATCAGCGACCGCGCCATGGCGACGGCCGGCAGCACGACGATCCTCGAAATTCATCGCTACCGGGCAGATGTGGCGTTGCTCTCGCCGGTCGGTATCGACCCGCGGCACGGCGCCACCAATTACGATCACGGCGAAACCGAAGTGGCGCGGGCGATGGTCGCCAATGCCCAGCGCGTGGTGATCCTCGCCGATTACAGCAAGATCGGCCAGCGGAGCCGGATTTCGTACTGCCAGCCCGAACAGATCGACGTGCTGATCACCAACAAGAAGGCGGCCGACGCCGCCGACTTCGCGGCCCTGAAGAAGAAGGTCGCGCGCATCATCCTGGCTTAGGGGCTCACTCCGGCGCGTGCAGAGTATCGAGGACGCGCTTGCGCAAGCGCGTATCGTGCAGTGCACCAGCGGCGTCGAGCACCGGGTAGGCGGTCGAGCAGAACAGCGAGTTCAAGCGCTTCATGTCGCTGATCATGTCGAGGTGAAGCGCGCTGGTCTCGATGCTGCGCAAGGTCTGCCCAGCCAGCCGGTCCAGGTGAGCATACGAGTAGAGCCGCTCGAGGTCGCGGAAGCGCTCTTTCTCGGCCAGCAACTGCTCCGCGCAGCGCAGATCGTTGTTCAGGAATACCGACAACCCCAGTTGCAGATTGCTGACGAGGCGCGCATGCAGATCCTCCAGTTCGCCCAGTCCCTGGTCGGAGAACGCGAGCCGGTGAGCGATCTTCTTCTCCTCGATATCGCCAACGATGCGCTCGATGATGTCGCCCGCATGCTCCAGGTTGATGGTGAGCGCGATGATGTCCGTCCAGCGTCGGCTGTCGGCCTCGTCCAGCTGCTCGCGGGAAATGCGCGCGAGGTAGCTTTTGACGGCCGCGTACAACTGGTCGACGTCGTCGTCCATGAGCACCGTCTCGCGCGCCTTGGCGAGGTTGTTGTGATGGATCAGCTCGGCGACGTTGTCGAGCATCGTGCGAATGATGTCGCCGATCCGCAGCACTTCGCGCGCAGCATGCGCCAGCGCCAGCGAGGGGGTGGAGAGCGCGGCCGCGTCGAGGTGCAGTGCCCGCAGTCCGCCGTTCTGCGTCGGGCGGTCCGGCAGCAACCGCGCGCAGATGCGCGCAACCGGGTCGATCAGCGTGAGGCACGCGCAGCAGCGTAACGTGTTGTAGATCAGGTGGAACCCCACCACCGCCTCACGCGGATTCCTGATCAGCACCGGCAAGCCGCGCGCCAGCAACGTCGCGAACGGCAGGATCAGCAGCGCTCCGGCCAGCTTGAAGACGAGGCTGCCGAGCGCGAGACGCCGCGCCGCTGCGTTTTGCGCCAGCGTGCCGCTCAGCGCCAGCAAGCCGCTGCCGAGATTGGCGCCGATCACGAGGCACAAGGCCACCTTCAGCGAAATCACACCGGACGACGCCAACGTCGCCGTCAGCAGCACGGCCGCAAGGCTCGAGTACGAGATCACCGCAAAGGCCGCACCGACCAGCGCGTCGAGCATCGTGTCGCCGGTCAGCGCGCCGAACATCACGCGCACGCCTGCAGCCTGCATCATCGGCTGCGCGGCTTCGACGATCAGATGCAGCGCCAGCAGGATCAGGCCGAGACCGATTGCCGTGCGGCCCACTTGCCCCAGCCGCGTCTGCTTGCGAGTGAGGAAGAGCGGCACGCCTACGAGCACGAGGATCGGCGACAGCCACGAGAGGTCGAGGGTGAGGACACGCGCCATCAGCGCCGTACCGACATCTGCGCCCAACATGATGGCAAGACCGCTGGTGAGGGGCAGCAAGCCTTGCGCCGCGAAAGACGTGACGATCACCGCAGTTGCATTGCTGCTTTGCACGAGACTCGTCACGACGACGCCCGCCCCGAAGGCACGCCCGCGGCTGCCTGTGCTGCGGCCGAGGGCACTGCGCAAATCCGCACCGAGCACGCGCAGGATGCCCGTACGCACGATGTGCGAGCCCCACACCAGGAGCGCCACACCGGAGAGAAGGTTAAGCAGAATCAACATGGCGCACTACTCTTCTCTAGCCTCCAACCCTGACCGTACCCGCATGCCGCCGCGCGGCGACACCCGGATAAACATGACACTAGTGTTGCACAATTTTGGCTTATTGTATTTTTGTGTACTTAAATATACGATCTGCCAGCATGCGGAAATGTGCGCCACGCCGCCAACGAGCCGGCTTCGAAGAGTTGATGCAAGGAACCGTTAGATGACTCGCAACCTCGCGCTATTCGATCTGGACCACACCCTGCTGCCGCTCGACAGCGACCAGGCCTGGGCCCACTTCATAGCGAAGCTGGGAGTAGAAGACGCCGCGCGCCATGCGGACGAGATCGACGCGTACTACCGGCAATATGTCGCGGGCACGCTCGATATGAACGATTACCTGAACTACACGCTCGCGCCGCTCGCACGCCATTCGCGCGCGCAACTGGATGCGTGGCATGCGGCCTTCATGAACGAGGTGATCGCGCCGGCCGTCCGGCCCGCCGCGCGCGAACTCGTGCAACGGCATGTCGATGCCGGCGACCTATGCTGCATCGTCACTGCGACGAATGTGTTCGTGACGGCGCCGATCGGCAAGCTGCTGGGCTTCGAACATCTGCTGGGCATCGAACTGGGTACTGAAGGCGGCGATCCGCTTGCGCGTTATACCGGCACCGCAGTGGGCGTGCCGACATTCCGCGAAGGCAAGATCACGCGGACGCAGAGCTGGCTCGCCTCACTGGGTTACGCGCTGCAGGACTTTCCGAAGAGTTACTTCTATAGCGATTCGATCAACGACGTGCCGTTGCTCGAACGGGTCACGAATCCGGTGGCGACCAATCCGGACGCACGGCTGCATGCGCTGGCGCAGGAGCGGGGCTGGCCGGTTATCGAACTGTTTGCCTGAGCGTGGCGCAGTCGTTGCACGCAGATTGCGCGTACATTGCGCGCACGGCTCGCTCAGGCACTCGTTTCGTCGTCCTACACGCGTCCTTTCCACGGCACCAGCCGCCGTTCCAGCGCACGCATCCCAAGATCGAAGATCCACGCAATCAAGCCAATCAGCACGATGCCCATCACCACCACGTCAGTGCGTAGAAAGCTCGACGCGTTCAGCACCATCTGACCGAGGCCCGCGGTCGCCGCCACCATTTCGGCGGCCACCAGCGTGGTCCAACCGAAGCCGATCGCAATGCGCAGGCCGGTCAGAATCTCCGGTAACGCCGCCGGTAAAACCACATACCGTACGATCTGCGTGAAGTTGCCGCCCAGTGAATACGCCGCATGAATCTGTTCGACGCTCGCGCTACGCGCCCCCGCGCGCGCCGCCATGGCGATCGGCGCAAAACAGGCCAGGTAGATGACCACGATCTTCGCCGTCTCGTCGATGCCGAACCAGATCACCACGAGTGGCAAATACGCGAGCGGCGGCAGCGGCCGGTAGAACTCCAGCGGCGGATCGAGCAGCCCGCGCGCCACCCGGCTCACGCCCATCAGAATGCCGACTGGCACCGCCGTGACCGTCGCGAGCGCGAACGCGCCGAACACGCGCAGCGCGCTCCACGCGAGGTGCTGCGATAGCGGTAGACCGCCTTGAATGCGACCGTGGCAAGCGTCGATGAATGCCGCCCAGACTGCCTCGGGCGTCGGCAGGAACAGCGGCGGCAACCACTGCAGGTGCGTGGCGACCCACCACAACGCGGCCAGCGCGCCCACGGACACCACGCTTAGCGCGGCAGTTGGACCTTCGCCCGGCATGCGCCATGCGCGCGTCTGCCGGCGGGCTTTTCTGTTCACCGGCGACGCCGCTGCGGTACGCGTTGCGTCCTTCACGGCAGCACCCGGCTGAGCCAGCGGCGCCTCGCTGAGCGAATCACGGGAGACGGTCACGACGCCACCTCTTCCGGCGCACGCTGATGCAGACGACGCACCAGCCGTTCACGCCACTCGATAAACTCGGGCGACGACTTCACCGCGCGCGCATCGCGCGTGTCGAGAAAGCGGCGCGCGAATGGCAGATCGTAGCTCTCGGCGATGCGTCCCGGCCCGGGTGTCATGACAACGAGGCGCGTCGCCAGAAACAAGGCTTCTTCGACGCTGTGGGTGATGAAGAACACCGTCTTGCGCGTACGGCCCCACACGTCGAGCACGAGTTCCTGCATCGACTCGCGCGTCATTGCGTCGAGCGCGCCCATGGGCTCGTCCATCAATAGCACTTCGGGATCGCTCGCCAGCGCGCGCGCAATGCCCACGCGCTGCTGCATACCGCCCGATAACGCGTAGACACGCGCGTGCGCGTGCGGCTCGAGTCCCACCAGCGCGAGCATTTCGCGGGCGATACGGTGCCGCTCGGCTTTCGGCACGTGCTGAAAGCGCAGGCCGAGCGCGACGTTGTCGAGTACGTCGAGCCATGGCATCAATGCGTACTTCTGGAACACCACGCCACGATCGGCGCCCGGGCCGTTGACCCGCTCACCGTTCAGACGGACTTCGCCTTCGGTTGGCTGGATGAAACCGGCGATGCAGTTGAGCAAGGTGGTCTTGCCGCAGCCCGACGCGCCGAGCGCGACGACGAACTCGCCGGATTCGATCCGCAGATCGACGTCGGCAAGCGCGATGTTTGGCGCCGCGCCTCGTGCACCGTCAAAGGCGACATGCAATCCCCGGATCTCTAAACCACTCATCTGGATACCTATTCGTTCGGAAAACTGGCTCGCACCGGCGCGCGGAGAAACCACGCGCGGCGCGCACCTTCTTCCTAGTGTGCTGCCTGCTGAACATAGCGCGGATCGATGCCCGCCGAATAATCCGGCAGGACATTCTGAATCGTACCCTGCGTCTTCAGGAACGCCGCCGTCGCAGCCAGTGATTTCGCCGCCCCGGATTGTGCGCCGCCACCCAGCCAGGTGTTCGACGCCTGCTGCGCCGCCGACGGAAACGCGTAGAGCGCGAGACTCGCCGGCACGTCCTGGGCATTCGCTCCGGACTCCTTCGCGACGGCCGCCACTTCCGGCGAACTCGCGTTCCACGTCGACGTGTGATCGCGATAGTTGGCATCGCTCGCCGCGAGCACCTTGACGAAGCGCGCGACGAACTCCGGATTTTGCTCGGCGAACTTGCGATCGACCACGAAGCCGTCGAACGTCGCCTTACCGGTTTCCTGCGCGACCTGTCCTGATGTAATCAAAACCTTGCCGTTCTTTTTCACCTTGGCGAGCACCGGATCCCAGATGTAGGTTGCGTCGATATCGCCACGATCCCACGCGGCCGCGACTTCCTGCGGGCGCAGGTTGACGATCTTCACGTCATTGGGATTCACGCCCGCGGCCTGTAGCGCGACCAGCGTATGGAAATGCGAAGTGGACACGAACGGCACGCCGATCTTCTTGCCCTTGAGTCCGGCGAGACTGGTCACGCCGGAGCCGTCGCGCGCCACGAGTGCTTCGGCATCGTTGATGTTGTCGAGAATCCAGAAGAGCGAAATATCGACGCCTTGCGACAGGCCCGCCGCGATCGGACTGGAGCCGGCTTCACCGAGTTGCACCGACCCCGACGCCAGCGCGCGAACCACCTCCGCGCCGCTGCCGAGTTGCCGGTAGACGACCTTGTAGCCGGTCTCCTTCTCGACCTCACCGGTGGCCTGCGCGTAGCGCCACGGCACGACCATGTCCTGGTACGCGATCACGACTTCTTTGGTATCGGCGTGGGCGGCGCTCGCAAAGGGAGCAGAAACGGCCAGCAGCGTCACGAGCGCGGCCAGCGGGCGGAAGAACCGGTTCATCGGAAAGCCCCTTTTTAGTAAGGTGTGAGCGAGACTTCCGACTATAGGGAGTTTGGGCGCGGGCGGTTCTAATGAATTCGACATTGCTAATCACGCTGTTTGAGCATTGCTTTTCACGCTGGGTTGGGTGAGTGAGGCGCAATGGCCGGCACATCGACACTGTAGACCCCTGCAGGCGCAAAAAAGCCCGCAACACGGTGCGGGCTTCTGCATCCAGCCAGATTAGCAGGAATAATCCTCAGACGACGCCGGCCCCATGCGCCTGCAGATCCGCGTGATAGCTCGAACGCACCATCGCGCCAACCGCCGCGTGCGTGAAGCCCATCTTGTAGGCTTCTTCCTCGTACATCTTGAACGTGTCGGGATGCACGTACGAGCGAACCGGCAGGTGATGCTCCGACGGTTGCAGATACTGGCCGATCGTCAGCATGTCGACGTCATGCTCGCGCAGATCGCGCATCACCTGAAGAATTTCTTCTTCCGTTTCGCCGAGGCCCACCATCAGGCCCGATTTGGTCGCGACATCCGGATGCAGCGCCTTGAAGTCTTTCAGCAGCTTGAGCGAGTGTGCGTAGTCCGAACCCGGACGCGCTTCCTTGTACAGACGCGGCACCGTTTCGAGGTTGTGATTCATCACGTCGGGCGGGGCGGCGTTGAGAATGCCCAGCGCGCGATCCAGACGGCCGCGGAAATCCGGCGTCAGAATTTCAATGCGCGTTTCCGGCGACAGTTCACGGGTCTGACGAATACATTCCACGAAGTGAGCGGCGCCGCCGTCGCGCAGATCGTCGCGGTCCACGCTGGTGATCACCACGTACTTCAACTTCAGCGCGGCGATCGTGCGCGCCAGATTACCCGGTTCGTCGACATCCAGCGGGTCGGGACGGCCATGGCCGACATCGCAGAACGGGCAACGGCGCGTGCACTTGTCGCCCATGATCATGAACGTGGCCGTGCCCTTGCCGAAGCACTCGCCAATGTTCGGGCAGCTCGCCTCTTCGCACACCGTATGCAGATTGTGTTCGCGCAGAATCTGCTTGATCTCGTAGAAGCGCGAATTGCCGGTGGCCGCCTTCACGCGGATCCAGTCGGGTTTCTTCAGCTTTTCGATCGGGATGATCTTGATCGGAATGCGCGCGGTCTTGGCCTGCGCCTTCTGTTTCGCCGTAGCGTCATAAGCGGCGGGTGCTGCTGCAGCATCGGGAGCGGCAGAGCCGGCGAGGTTCGCGGTAACGTCAGTCATTCGTTCGATCCAGTCAGGCGGTCGAGACACCGGCCTGCGGTTGGGCGACGGCCGCGGGAGTGCCGTCGATGTTTGCGGTGAGGCATGCAGCAAAGGTCCGGGCCACTTCGTCCCAGCCGGCGGCGACGCCGAGTGTTGCCATGTCGATGGTTTCGAGCCCGACGTATCCGCATGGATTGATGGCCAGAAACGGCCGCAGATCCATCTTCACGTTCAGGCTGACCCCGTGATAACTGCAGCCATGGCGGATTTTCAGGCCCAGTGCAGCGATCTTGGCACCGGCATGCGGCCCCACATCCGGACTGGGCGCCACATAGATGCCAGGGGCGCCCGCCTTGCGTTCTCCGGCGAGATTATACGCCGCGAGTGTGTCAATCACGGCCTCCTCGATCCGCGTGACCAGCTCACGCACCATCAGCTTGCGGCGGCGCAGGTCGAGCAGGAGGTACGCGACGACCTGCCCAGGCCCGTGGTACGTGATCTGCCCGCCCCGGTCGACTTTCACGAGCGGAATGCCGCTGTCGGCAGCCAGCAGATGCGCCGGATTGCCGGCCTGGCCAAGTGTAAAGACGGGAGGATGCTCGACCAGCCAGATTTCGTCGGTGGTCTCGCTGTCGCGCGCGTCGGTGAACGCACGCATGGCGTCGAAGCTCGTTTCGTACGGCTCGACGCCGCGCCAGCGCAATGTCGGCGCGGGGACGGAGCCAGCCTCGGAGATGCGCTCGACCGCCACCGCAGCGGTGAGATCGGCGCCCACCGGCGCCATCTGATCAGCGGGACAGGCTGGAGCGGTCGCGGGGGACAGGGAAGACGGAGAAACCGGCGTGGCACACATAATGCCTACAGTTTACCGAAATAATGAGATCCCCGCCGGGGCCGCTTGCGACGCCCCGTCTTCCAGCCGAAGCGCCGGCGCTAACCGTCGAAGTGCCGGTCAAACGGTCCGCCACCCGTCACGCGAACGCAACCCGACCCGGTCGGCGAGCCGCACCAGCCAGTCGAACACCCGCACGTCCGCGCGAGCCGGCACCGCAAACGCCACGCGCGCCTGCGTCCCGCTCTCGACGCTCAACCAGAGCCGTTCGCCGCGCCGCAAACGCAGCGTGTGGCCAGGCTGGAGCCAGTAGTCTTCGGTATCGTCGCTACGCGTCACCCATACCGGTGCGCCGCGTACCGCCAACCGCGTGCTACGCGCCACCTTCATGGGAACCGTTTCACCCGCCTTGATTTCAAACGTGATGCTAGAGGAAATTTCTCGCATGATGCCCTCGTCAAAAGCTGTTTCGTGACTACAATCCTAGGTGCAACAAGGGTTTACGCAAAACGATCAAATTTCATCTCTATGTGAGAAAAATTGCGATGGACCTTCGACAACTCCCGGGATTGAACGCCATCAAGGCATTCGAGGCGGCGGCGCGGCACGAGAGCTTTTCGCGCGCCGCGGACGAACTGTTCGTCACGCACGGTGCGGTCAGTCATCAGATTCGCGCGCTCGAAGCGGAACTGGGCGTGACGCTCTTTGCGCGCGAAGGCAAGCGCGTGCGCCTGACCGAGGTGGGCCGCCGCTATGCTGGGCAGGTGCGCAGCGCGCTGACCGCGCTCGCTGAGGCTACGCGCGAGATCCGCGGTGGAGAGCGCGAACAGCGCCTGGTGGTGTCGATGTTGTCGTCGTTCGCCGCGCGTTGGGTGACGCCGCGCATCGGCAGTTTTATCGAAGCCCATCCGCAATGGGATCTTGAGCTTCTATCCACCAATTCGCTGACGGACTTTACCCGCGACGACGTGGACGCGGCGATCCGTTTCGGTTTCGGGAAATATCCCGGCTTGCATGCCGAGCTTCTGCTGGAGGAAATCTACTTTCCTGCCTGCTCGCCCAATTTCAACGGCGGACAGTTGCCAAAGCAGCCGTCGGACCTCGCCAAAGTGCCGCTGCTGCGTTCCGACGACGAATTGTGGCGTCCCTGGTTCGACGCCGCCGGCCTCACCGACTGGCCCGAGCCGAAACGCGGCGTGCTCTATCAGGATTCGTCGAACCTGTTGCAAGCGGCGATCGACGGCCAGGGCGTCGCGCTCACGCGCCGTTCGCTGGCCATGCACGAAATCGCCGCGGGGCGGCTAGTGCGACTCTTCGACGTGGATGGTCCGAGCCCCTGGCAGTACTACTTCATCTGCCCGCCGCAGATGATGCAGGCCGAGCGGGTGCAAGCGTTTCGGGATTGGGTGTTCGCGGAGGTGGGGCGGTTCAGGTTGCTCTTCGAGCGGGCTTGCGCGGCGGGGCCGCAGGTTGGGGCGGACGCATTGCACGTCGCACCGTGAGCGCAGGCTTGACCAGGCTGAACAGGGCCCGGCAGGCGAACCGCCCCCGCCCCGTCAGCTGGCTGATTTACCGACTCAAAGCACCACTTTCACCATCGGATGCCCGGTCAGCGCACGATAGATATCGTCGAGATGCGCGCGGCTGGTGGCCCGCACGGTCACCGTCAGGCCGGTGTAGTTACCGCCGCTCGAGGGGCGGGTTTCGACACGCGACGGATCGACGGCTTCGTCAAACTGCCTGACCACCGTCACGATCGTCTCGGCAAACTCAGGATGCGACTTGCCCATCACCTTGATCGGGAAATCACAGGGAAACTCAAACAGCGAATCGATATCGGCTTGCATCTTTCACTCCTCTACGGCGGCTCCGGCAGACAGCCTGTCTGCCGGAGCCGCGTTCACGCCACTGCGCCTACTTCTTCTTGTTGAACATCAGCATCAGCGAATCCCACACGCGGCCCACCACGCCGGCCTGCGGCACGGCCTGCAGCGCGACGATCGGGAACTGCGAGATCACCTTGCCATCGGACACCAGCTTCACCGTGCCGACTTGCTGGCCATCGGCGATCGGCGCGATCAGCGGGTCGATATGCTCGACCTGCGGCTTGGCCTTGTCGGCGAGGCCCTTCGGCACGGTGATGAACTGGTCGGCCTTCACGCCAATCTTGACCGTGTCTTCCGCGCCCTTATAGACACGCGGCGTCTCGATGACCTGACCGGCCTTGTACAGGCGCACCGTGTCGTACGCGCTGTAACCGTAGTTCAGCATTTTCATGCTGTCTTCGACGCGGTCGTGCTCTTTCACCTCACCCATCATCACCGACACCAGACGGCGCGAGCCGTCCTGCGTGCCCGGCAGCGGACGCTTGGCGCTGGCGATCAGGCAATAACCCGCCGCCTGGGTGTGGCCGGTCTTCAGACCGTCGACTGTCGGGTCGATCCACAGCAGACGGTTGCGGTTCGGCTGCTTGATCTTGTTGTAAGTGAATTCCTTGATCGAGAAAATGTTGTAGTAATCCGGGAAATCACGAATCAGGCGCGCGGACAGGATCGCGAGGTCGCCCGCGCTGGTGTAGTGCTGCCCGTCGGGCATACCGTTCACGTCGGCGAAATGCGTGTGCTTCATGCCGAGGCGCTGCGCCTCGGTGTTCATCATGTTGACGAACTGCGACTCGCTGCCGCCCACCAGTTCGGCCAGCGCGATGGCCGCGTCATTGCCCGACTGGATGATCATGCCGTAGACGAGGTCATGCACGGAGACCGGCTTGTTCGCCTCAACGAACATGCGCGACTCGTCGGTCTTCACCCGGCGTACCGCTTCGCTCGGCGTGACGATCTGCTCCATCGAAATCTTCTTCGTCTGCAGCGCTTCGAAGACCAGATAGGCGGTCATCAGCTTGGTCAGCGACGCCGGTTCGACGCGTTCATCGGCATTGCCGGAGGCGAGCACCTGATTGCTGGTCGCGTCCACGAGCACCCACGAGCGCGCGTTCACCGCCGGCGGCGGGACCTGCGCGAACGCCGCCGTGCTCGCCAGCAGCGTGGCCGGCAGCAGCACACCGAGCGTCACCGCGCGGCTGATGGTATGGGGAACGAAGGACGAGAGTGACGAAAAGCCGGAGGTGGAAAAACGCATAGGATCGATTCGGGCAGAAATATGCATCGCGCCCGAGGGCGCGCAGTTTGGAAGAGGCGGTCGGCGAGCGCTGGCTGCGTGAAATGCAACGCGGCGCCCGTTTGACTTCCGGCCACACGATCGGTTCGCGCAACGCGCCCCACAATCCGGCGCTGCAATCACGCCACGGCGCGCAACCATGCGCCTTCGCCGGATGGGCTGCGCTGCGCCCAAAAAAGAGCGCTCATTATACGCGCGCCGAGGTGGCAACTTTGCGCCTCGGGGTCCGATAAATTTTCATTTGACGCATACCTGTACCCCAGAAAACGCGTACAGGCCCTTTGACTAACGCCAGGCGTCGACGATGATGCGCTTCAGCACGTGCAGTTTGCGGTGCAGAAAATGCTCGGCGCCGGGGATCACGACCACCGGCAATTCTTGCGGCCGAGCCCAGTCGTAGACCGATTGAATGGGGACCGTATCGTCGCTTTCGCCGTGAATCACCAGCGTGTTTTCCGGCACCGGCGCCACTTCCCAGCGGCTTGCCGCCGTCCCGACAAACACGATCCGTTCAATCGCCTGCCCTTCTTCGGCGAGCCGCGCCGCCACATGCGACAGCACGAAGGTGCCGAACGAAAAGCCCGCCAGCACGAGGGGCAGATCGGCTTGCCCCGGTTGTGCCCGCATGTAGTCGAGCACGGCGCGCAGGTCGTCGCGCTCGCCGATACCGGCGTCGTGTTCGCCCGCCGTCTGCCCCACGCCGCGGAAGTTCGACCGGTAGGTCACGTAATTCAACTGCACGAGCGTGCGCGCAAGGGTCTGCGCGACCTTGTTGTCCATCGTGCCGCCGAACAGCGGATGAGGATGCGCGACGAGCGCAATCCCGCGCGGCGCGGTGCCGTGCTCGCGCGTTTCGTCGGGCAGGTCGAGCGCGACCTCGATCTTGCCGACCGGACCGTCGATCAGGAACTGTTTTGTATGAACGTTCATGGTGCGGCTTATTTGTCCATTCTCAGACGCTCGACGACCTTGCCGTTCGCAAGATGCGATTCGACGATTTCGTCGATATCGTGCTCGTCGACGTACGTGTACCACGTGCCTTCCGGATACACGACGATGGTCGGTCCTTCCTCGCACCGCTCGAGACAGCCGGCCTTGTTGATACGCACCTGCCCCGGGCCCGCGAGACCCAGTTGCTTCACGCGTTTTTTCGCATGCTCCTGCATGGCCTGCGCATTGCAGTTCGCGCAGCTTGGGCGCGCTGCACCTGGATCGCGCTGGTTGAGACAGAAGAAGACGTGATACTTGTAATAAGAGTCCATGGTGTCCGGGACGAGACTGAAAGAGTTGAAGGCTAACTGACCGCCCGCATGGGCAAGCAAGCGGCGCTCCTGTGGTGGCTCGATTATAGCGACGGGGACAGGCCGACGTTCAGCCGTGCCGGCGCCTGAGCCAGGCGCGCTCTGCTGAAAACGCCAGCCACACGAGTGCCGCATACGGCCACGTCCAGGCGAGCCAGTGTGCCAGTCCGTTGAAGTGCAGATAGCGCCCCTGGCGCCAGTCCGCCAGCGTCACATCGAAATACGGATTGACCGGCAGCACGTTGACCAGCAACAGTTCGAGCACCAGCGCTGCGGCGGCGAGCGCAGCCCGCCAGCGGCGCGGCAGTCGCAGTGCCAGCAGCATCGCCAGCGTGCCACCCGCCAGGCCCGCGAGGGCACCGGGCGTCGCCCAGTTGAAGACGAGGCCCGCCGCCGATTGCAGATAGGTCGCGCCAATCTTGATGGCGACCGTCAGCGCGACCAGCACCAGCAGCAGCCGGACGCGCGGTGCGCGCTCGCGCATCGACAGCGAAGCGAGCACGCCGGCGGCCAGCAGGGTCAGCGTGGTGATCAGCGCCTCCCAGCCGTCGTCCGGCAAAACGGCACCGAGGCGCCCGGGCCACGTCTGCACGTGCCAGCCAGCGGATACCCACGCGAGCAGGGCGTCCTGCATGCTCGAATCGACCCGCAGCCACAGCGCCCGCGGCCAGTCGCCGAGGCCCAGCAGACGCGGCACAGGAAATATCGACGCAAACGGCCACAGCGCAACAAGGCAGACCAGCGCCGCGCTATCGCGTCTGAACCACAAAAGAGCCACGCGCCGCAACAGCCCGCGATCGAGCAAGGCACCGCTGGCAGGCGCGATCAAGGCCGCGCCAAGCAGCGCGCCGAGCGCATTCGCAGCCAGATCGAGGTTGGACGCGACGCGCGTGGGCAGGTACGTCTGGACCGCTTCCATCGTGCCGGACAGCACGATCCCCAGTCCGAACGCGAGCGCAACGGCCGCGAGGCCGCGCCGGCGCGGATACACCGCCAGCATCACCGACGCGCCAAACGGCATGTAACCGAGGATGTTCGTGACCACATCGAAGGCCGTCAGGTACTGCGGCAGCGGATCGGTCAGATAGGCGAACGGGCTCAGGCCGAGCGAGCGCCAGCCCGAAAACGGATACCAGGAACCATAGACGATCAGAGCGGTGTACAAGCCCAGCACCTGCTTCGCCAGCGCCGACGGCCGGCGTTGGCGCACCTTTGCCCTCACGCTACGCCCGGCTGCATGCGCGGCGTCCGCGGGGCGCCGGTCATTGCGCGGCGACGAGCGGCTGCGCGCCGAGCCAAGTGGAGATCTGGCCGATCAGATCGTCGCTCGCTGCGGCCAGCGCCTGCGCGGCGCCGGCGGCATCCGCCGAACGCGCCGGCGCTTGCGCCACGAAGCTGCGCTGCGCGAGGACCTTGCCGCCGTGCGTCAAGGTGGCGCGCGCGGTGATGGCGCCGTGGCTTTGCGTCTGACTGTCGAAGACCTGTTCGAACTCGTTCAGCTCGACCCTCAGGACCGGCGCGCTTACGCCATCCGAACCGGTGAGCACCGTGCCGCGCTGCGAGAGGACGGTGCGCAGGCGCTGTGTCAGCAGTGCCGAGGGCGCCATGGTCCAGTGGCTGCTCGCATACGACGCGGTTTGCTGCGCGTCGGCATAACTGAGACGGTAGATCAGCTTGTCGGAGTCGAGTATCCCGGGCGCGGTGACGTCCAGCACCTTGACGACCGGCATCGGTCCCGAGGCGGCCACTTGCGGCGCCGGGCCGAGGTCGTAGCGCGCGTTGGAAAACGCTGCCGGGTTGCCAGCACAACCGGCCAGCATGCCGAGCGCCAGCACGACGGCCAGCGAGGCGCCAGCAGGATAGCAGCGCTGAATGCAGCGATTAAGCGAGGAGGCCATGACAATCTTCCTTTCAGATCAGTTTGCCGGACGGGCCGCGGGCCACGTGAAGCCGGGCTCGCCGGGACCGGGCGCCATGGGCGGCGCGCCGAACAGCACACTGCGCGGACTGGTGCTTAACATGTCGGCAGCGCGATCCACGGAGCGCACCGCCGAGCGGACATCGTCAGCCAGCGAATTGACGCGCGGCAACGTGTCGTAGCCGACCCGCGCCGAAAGCTCCTGCACCGACGCATTCATCGCCGTCAGCGCCTCGCCCGCCTGCTGCGCCGCCGTGCCGACCTTGTTCAGATTGGTTTCGAACGGACCGTCCGGCCGGCTCAGGCCGGTGATCAACTGATTGGTCGACGCCAGCGTGCGATCCAGCTGGTCGATCGTCTGCGGCAGCTTGCCGGCTGCCGGCGCCATCTGCTTCGTCAGATCCGTGACGCCGTCGGCGGCGTGCTGCAGGCTTGCCGCCGTGTTCAGCAACTGATCGCGCATTTCCGGCGACAGCACGTCGTTCACGTCGTCGGCGATGCGTTCCAGCTTGCGTATCAGGATATCGCCACGTTGCTGCAACTGGTCGAGGAGACCTGGCCGCATTGGCAGTTGCGCGACCTGTTTCTGCGACGACACCAGCGGCGTCATATCTTTCCCCGTATCGTCGAGCTGGATGAAGGCTATACCCGTCACGCCCTGAAAGCCGAGGCTGCCGAAAGTGGAATGCGTGATCGGCGCGTGCGTGTCGACCATGATGCGGATCAGGATCTGCCCCGGATGGTCGCGGTCGAACTTGATGGACTGCACCTTGCCCACGTCGAGGCCGCGATAGCGCACGGCGGCGTCGGTATAGAGCCCGGTGACATTGGTGCGCGCGATCAGATCGTACGGCACGCGCACCGAGCGATCGACGTTGAACAGGAACGCCGCCGCCGCGATCGCCACCAGCAGCACCACCGTGAAGAGCCCAGCCCAGAAGGCGTGTGATTTGTTTTCCATTGTCAGGTTCCTGGTTCACAGCGGCAGTTCGGACGACGCGGGTTCGAGCGCCGCGGGCGGCAGCTTGCAGCGGCGCTCCGGCGGCAGTGCCTGGAGCGCGCGGCGGCCGCGCAGGCCGAGGAAGTACTCGCGGATAAACGGGTGATCGACGCCCGCCGCTTCCTCGACCGGCGCCGCGATCAGCACCTTGCGGTCGGCCAGCACGGCGACGCGGGTGGACAGCGCGACCATGGTGTCGAGGTCGTGCGTCACCATCACGACGGTCAGACCGAGCGCGCGATGCAGCGTGCTGACCAGTTCGACGAACTCATCCGAGGCTTGCGGATCGAGCCCGGCGGTCGGCTCGTCGAGAAACAGCAGTTCCGGTTCGAGTGCAATGGCCCGGGCGATACCCACCCGTTTGATCATGCCGCCCGACAACGCCGACGGCATCTTCGACGCATGCTTGCAGGGCAGGCCGACCATCTCGAGCTTGAGCATGACGATATCGCGCAGCAGGTCTTCGGGGATCTTGCCGAGTTCGCGCAGCGGCTGCGCGATGTTGTCGAACACCGACAGCGACGAAAACAGCGCGCCGCGCTGGAACAGCATGCCGGAGCGGCTGCGCATCAGTAACGCGGTTTCCGGCGAGATGGTCGCGAGGTTTTCGCCGAACAGCTTGATGGTGCCCGAGGTTGGTCGTTCGAGCCCGAGAATCTGCCGCACCAGCGTGGTCTTGCCGGAGCCCGAGCCGCCGACGATCGAGACGATCTCGCCGCGCCGCACCTCGAAGTTCAGATGCTGATGCACGATATTGCGCCCGTAGCGCTTGGTCAGGTCGCGTACTTCGATCACCGGCTCGGCGATCGACGGCAGCGGCTGTCCGCGCACGGATTGGGTCAGCGGCGCGGTCATCCGAGCCCCACGTTCTGGAACAGGATCGCGAACACGGCGTCCGCGAGAATCACGATCGTGATCGAGGTCACCACCGAGGTCGTCGTGCCCTCACCGAGGCTTTGCGAATTCGCCTTGATACGGAAGCCGAAATGACAGCCGACGATGGCGATCAGCATGCCGAACGCCACGCCTTTGCCGAGGCCGATCCACAGATTCGCCACCGGCACCACGCTCGGCAACGCCCGCGCGAAATAGCTCATGTCGATGCCCAGCACGATCTTGGCGGCCAACGCACCGCCGGTCAGCGCGACGATGTTGGTCCACATCACGAGCAGCGGCATCGCCACGCCGAGCGCCAGCACGCGCGGCAGGATCAGCCGCAAGCCATGCGGGATGCCCATCACGCGCATGGCGTCGAGCTCTTCGGTGACGCGCATCACGCCGATTTGCGCGGTGATCGCCGAGCCCGAGCGGCCCGCCACCAGAATCGCCGACAGCACCGGCCCCAGTTCGCGGATGACCGACAGCCCGAGAATATTGACGATGTACTGATTCGCACCGAATAGCCGCAGTTGCTGCGCGGACAGATAGCTCAATACGATGCCGATCAGAAACGCGACCAGCGCGATGATGGGCAGCGCCCGGGTGCCCGCGTTGTAGACGTTCGAGGAGATTTCTGTCCACGGCGTGATCTTCGGATTGCGTATCACCGCGAGCAGATCGAGCACGACCCGCCCGAACATTGCGATGCCGCCGTACAGGTGCTCGAAGAAGGAAAAGATCGCGAGGCCGAGCCGGGTGAACATGTCGTGCTTCACGACCGGCTCGGGCGTATCGCGCATGGTATCGAGCAAGGCGATGCGCTCGAAAATGTCGCGCTGGGTATCGTTCAGTTCGGTCAGCTGGGGCGGCAGCTTGCGGCCCCAGACGCGCCAGAGCGCCTGGCCGCCGACGTGGTCCATACGCTCGATGCGCGACAGGTCCCAATGCATGCCGTCGACGCCGATGAACGAACGCAGACGGGGCACGACCTTGCCGGTGGCGCGGTCGCGCGCGAGCGCGAGCGCCGTCCACTGGCCGGAGAGCCGGACGATCTTGCCTTGGCTGCCTGCCGCGACTTCAAGGCCGGGCGGAGTGTCGTAGTTCAAGGATCGCGGGATTCTGGTTATCGGATCAAGGACCATTGTAACGAACGCCGCGCGAAGCAACGGCCATCATGCGTTCCCAAGTGAGTCTTCGTTGTCCCCTGTCGCTACAATATGCGGCATGAACGCTTCCAAGTCCTCATCCCCTGCCAGCCCTTCCGGCGATTGGCGTATCGACCGGGACCGCGCCGTCGCGCTGTTCGGCGCTCACGCGCACGACTGGCCGATCGAAATCGTCGAGGAAACCGGCTCCACCAACGCCGACCTGATGGTGCGCGTCAAGGCACTGCCGCGCAGGTCGACCGCGCTGCCGCGGCCGATCGTGCGGGTCGCCTATCTGCAGACGGCCGGACGCGGCCGGCGCGGCCGCACCTGGTATGCCGAGCCGGGCAATGCGCTGCTGTTTTCAGTGGCCTGCGTGCTGCCGCGGCCGCTCGAAGGCCTGGCGGGCCTGAGTCTGGCGGTGGGTGTGGCGCTGGTCGATGGGCTGCGCTCGCTGCCGGTCGCGGGACCTGGGCAGATCGCGCTGAAATGGCCTAACGACGTGCTGCTGGAAGGGGACAAGCTGGCCGGCATCCTGATCGAAACGGCATGGAGTACCGACTATGCGAGCGCGGTGGTGATCGGCATCGGCACCAATGTGAAGGGCGCCGACGAACTGGCCGCCAAGGTCGGCGCGCTGAGTGCCGGCGTGCCGCCCCAGGTGCGCGGCACGGTGCCCACCGCGCTCTCGCGCGCGCTGCCCACCGCCAATCTGACCGATACGCTCGCAGCCGAGCTGAACGCGCTCGACGCCGCGCTCAAACGCTTCGGCGCGGAAGGCTTCGAGCCTTTCCAGCCGCGCTGGAACGCCTGTCACGCCTATGCGGGCCGCGAAGTGGTGCTGCTCGAACAGGGCGTGGAAGTCACGCGCGGCGTGGCGGCAGGCGTCGACGAGAGCGGCAAGTTGCTGCTCGACACGGCATCGGGACGTCAGGCGATTGCAACCGGCGATGTCTCGTTGCGCCTGGCTGACGGCCCTGCATGAACGGCGCGCCTTTTCTGCTGATCGACGCGGGGAATAGCCGCATCAAGTGGGCTCTGGTGCAGGCCGACGGCACGCACACGCATGCCGGGGCGTTCGCGCATGGTGGTAAAGGCGAGGCCGCTTTGGCGACGCCGGACTGGTCGCAACTGCCGCATCCCGCGAGCGCATGGCTATCCAACGTGGCCGGCGCAACCGTCGGCGAGCGCCTTGACGCCCTGCTCGACGCTCACTGGCCCGCTCTGCCGCGCACGACGATTCGCGCCTGTGCGCAGCAATGCGGCGTGACCAATGGCTACACGACGCCCGCCGCGCTCGGCAGCGACCGCTGGGCCGGGCTGATCGGCGCCCATGCCGCGTTTCCCGGCGAGCCGCTCCTGATCGCGACATTTGGCACCGCCACCACGCTGGAAGCGCTGCGGGCCGACGGCCAGTTCGTCGGCGGCCTGATCGCGCCCGGCTGGTCGCTGATGATGCGCTCGCTCGGCGAGCACACGGCGCAACTGCCCACGCTCGACGCCCGCGCGGCGCGCGGTCTGCTCACGCCAGCCGGCGATAACGGTGTGGGTCAGAGCGGCGAGCCGCAAACCGGTAGCGAGCGCCGCGGCCCGTTTTTCGCCACCGACACCCCGCGCTCGCTATCCGCCGGTTGCGCGCTCGCGCAGGCCGGTTTGATCGAACGTATGTGGCACGACCTGCAGGCGGCCTGGGAGGGTCCGGTTCGGCTGGTAGTGGGCGGGGGCGCCGCCGACGAAGTGACAGCCGCACTCAAACTACCGCATACTCGGCACGATTCGCTCGTGCTGTCCGGTCTCGCGCTGATTGCCGCCGAAGCAACCGCGCCGGCGCACCACGCCGGGTCCCGCGCATGACGCACGCCGCACCCTTTAGACGGAGATTCCAACGATGCTGCGCTGGCTGATCGCTATTCTGTTGCTTGCCAACCTGCTCGCGTTCGCGACGCTGCGTGGCATGTTCGGCCCACTACCCTACGCGGGCGCGCGCGAGCCGGGTCATCTGAATCGCCAGATTCATCCGGAGACGTTGCGGGTGCAGCCGGTTTCGGCCGCCGCGCCAGCGGATCTCGCCGTGGTCGGCGCGCCGGCTCCGGCGGCGCCGATTGCCGCATCCGAACTGAGTCAATAAGCGGGCAGACTCACAGGCAAGCAAGCAGGCAAATTCGCGGACGACGACTCAGACGCGCGCTTCAGCCTTGAGCGCGAACTTTCTTGAGCAGCGCGGTGGTCGAGCGGTCATGTTCGAACGGGATCGCCAGCGCCCGCCCGCCCCAGCCGCGCACCAGCGCCGATTCGGGAAGCGTGTCCATGTCGTAATCGCCGCCTTTCACGAGGATGTCGGGATGCAGCGCTTCGATCAGCGACACCGGCGTCTGCTCCTCGAAGCACACCACCCAATCGACACTTTCCAACGCCGCGAGCAAGGCCATCCGGTCGGCTTCGTTGTTGATCGGTCGGTCGTCGCCCTTGCCTAGCCTGCGCACGGAGGCGTCGCTGTTTACCCCGACGATCAGGCTGGCGCCCAGCGCCTTCGCATCAGCGAGATAAGTGACGTGCCCGCGATGCAGGATGTCGAACACCCCGTTTGTGAACACGACTGGCCCCGTGAGCGAGGGACGCAATTGAGCGAGCGCCTCGCGGGTCATGAGCTTGCGTTCGAAGGTGGCTGCCATGGAGAATCGAAAAAAGAAGGAATGGGGAAACACTGCCGCCACGATACACGTCAAGCAAACGGCCCGGCAGGCTTGCGCCTGTCGGGCCGTTCTTTCATGCGTTACGCGTGACCTGGCTCATCGCCTCTGCGCATACCGTCCGTGACGCTCAGGCCGGCTGTTCAGCCGAGTTCTGATCGGCCTGCAGACGTCCGACCACTTCCTTGCGATAGCGGTTCAGTTCCTGCGCCGTGTTGAACGTCCGCTCGAACAGGATGGACAGGTTGTGCAGAATGCGTTCGACGACCTTCTTTTCCCAGCCGTCGTCGAAACGGATCTGCTCGTCGAGCCAGCGCTCGAGCCATTCCGGGTCGGGCAGGCGCGACTGGATCGTGTCGCGCGGGAACAGCGCCTGATTCACGTGCAGGTTGGTCGGGTGCAGCGGTTTTTCCGTGCGACGCGCCGACGCCATCAGCACGCCAATCTTGGCGAAGGCAGCACGCGCCACGTCGCCGCAATTCGTCATGGCCTTTTTCATGTAGCGCAGATACGCACCGCCATGACGGGCTTCGTCACGCGAAATGGTTTCGTAGATGGCCTTGATGACCGGCTCGGTGTGCCATTCAGCCGCGCGGCGATACCAGTGATTCAGGCGAATTTCGCCGCAGAAGTGCAGCATCAGCGTTTCGAGCGGCGGCGCCGGATCGAATTCGAAGCGCACGGCGTGCAGTTCTTCTTCGGTGGGGCACATTTCCGGCTTGAAGCGGCGCAGATACTCCATCAGCACCAGCGAGTGCTTTTGTTCTTCAAAGAACCACACGCTCATGAAAGCCGAGAAATCGCTGTCGTGATGATTGTCACGCAGGAACATTTCCGTTGCGGGCAACGCGGACCATTCGGTGATGGCGTTCATCTTGATCGTCTTGGCCTGTTCGTCGGTCAGGAGCGATGCATCGAACTTGTCCCAGGGAATGTCTTTCTCCATGTCCCATCGAACGGATTCGAGCGATTTGTAAAGTTCCGGATAAAGCATGGTGTTCATAGTCCCACCCCTGTTCTGCGCATTGCGACGTCTGTTTGTGTCTTTTGCAACTCTTGCTAACGGCGAACGAAACACACGCGTTCGCGAGCCAAGCATTCGATTTTACGCGGGAATCAGCCACGCAGATGCACCCTGCGGCAAAGAAGTCCTGCGGCATGTAGCGCCCGCTTACGCTGCGGTCTCGCGCCACTCGGCCACCCATGCGCGAACCTGACCAACGCAATCGGTGCAGCCTGCCAGATGGGAGCCGCTATCCAGCCCAGCGCCGGTCGGACCGGCGGCAAACGGGCGGCGGATTGGTTGTTTTCGGGGCGCGCCCAAGGGCCAAACAAGCTTACAGCATGATAGCACGCGGGCCTGACGGCCTTTCCTTACATAGGGTCACAAGCACGCGGCCGGTTGATCGATCTCAAATAACTTAGCGTAAGTTCGTGTTCTGCCTGTGACGAAAGACGAGCGCAAGGCGCGTGCCCGACACCTCGGACACGCGCTTCGCGTTCGCCGCACCCTCTCACTCTGACTGCGAGGGCGTCTTCTTCGTGGCGCGCGCACGGCTCGCCGTGCCGCTCGACGGCTTCGCGGTGGACGCCCGCTTCGATGCGGACTCCTGCGCAGCCGGCCTCGCCGCGTCAGCCCGTTCAGCAGCACCGGCTGGCGCGGCATCTTCCCCCGTTGCCGACGGCTCTGAAGTGCCTGCCGACGCGGGCTGTGTCATCGCAAACTGCGCGATCTGGTTGAACTGCGATTGCAGCAGGTCCCACCAGGCGGAGGCGTCGAAGCCTGGCGCGTTCGCGCTCTCGCCGCTTTCCGCCTCGGCGTCGCTCGCGGCTTCCGGGCGTGACGTACTGGTCGGTTCGGACTGAGGCTTTGCGGGGGTAGGCGCACGAGCAGGCGCTGCCGCGGCCGGTTGCGCCATCGACTGCTGTGCGAACGCGCCAAATGCCCGTAGTGTGGAAAGCGTGGCGCGTTGCACTTCAAGCGCCTGGATCGCCGACTGCAGCATGTTCAGATTCAGCTTGAGCCACTGCTCGACCGCGCGCATGTCGGTGATGCGCTTGTCGAGTTCTTCGACGTTGGTGAGCGGCGCCATCATGTCGGACATCATCGAAAGCGAGGGTCCCAGGCCCGGCGTCGCGCCAGCCGGTGTGCCCTGAAACGCTGCGCCAAATGGATTGAGCCGCATCATGTCCCACATGCGGTCCATCATCTCGGCAGGAGGAAAACCGGGGAAGCCGGGAAAGGGCGGCGTGGAGCCGGGTGTATCGGTCATGGTTATCTCTCCTCGCAGCAGACAGGAAGGGAGCGGGCGTAGTCCCACCCGCGGTTCGTCGGATCATACCCCGCATGACGGGCTCGTCACACCGGGTTGCGGCGCGTCTAGCGATCCCCGCGAAAATCCGGGGCGCGCCGCTCGCGCAGCGACGTCACGCCTTCGCGCACGTCCGGGCCGGCGAAGCCCATGAATTCGAGCGCGAGCGACGTGTCGAAGGTCGGTCCCGCCGCGCGAAGCCAGTTGTTCAACGCGTACTTGGTCCAGCGAATCGCCGTCTGCGAGCCGTGCGCGAGTTTCTCCGCGACTTCGAATGCCTTGGGCAACAGATCAGATTCGTCGACCGCCAGCGACACCAAACCGATCCGCTCGGCCTCCTCACCGCTCACCGGTTCGCACAGCAGCAGGTAGTACTTCGCTTTTGCCATGCCGCACAGCAGGGGCCATACGATCGCCGCGTGATCGCCGGCAGCGACACCGAGGCGCGTGTGACCGTCGATGATGCGCGCGCTTTTCGTCGCAATCGAAATATCGGCGAGCAGCCCCGCCACCAGCCCGGCGCCCACGGCCGGTCCGTGCATCGCGGAGACGATCGGCTTGCTGCAGTTGATGACGTTGTAGACGAGGTCGCGCGCCTCGCGCCAGACGCGCGTGCGAACCTCGAAGTCGGTCGCCATCTGCTCGACGAGCTGCAGATCGCCGCCGGCCGAAAATCCTTTGCCTTCACCGCGAATCACCGCGACACGCGTGTCGGGATCGCGGTCGATATCGCGCCAGATTTCAGCGAGCTCGCGATGCATCCGCGCATCGGCGGTGGCCAGCGCGCTCTTGTTGGCGCCCTCGCCGCTCATGATGACTTCGAGGATTCCGTGCGCATGCCGCCGCACACGCAGCGACTGGTAGTGGGCGTAGAAGACGGGGTCGTGGATGGGCGATTCGTGCGACATGGCGGTCAGTCCAGTAGATCAGAAGCGCGATAGATCGATACGTCAAGTTGAGGGCCACGCTGAGCGCCGCACGGCACGCAACGCATGGCGCACCAGCCAGGCGTCTTTCAGTGTAGCGGCGGCCAATCGCCCGGGTATCGGGCGAAACCCTTCAGCGCACCGCATCCAGCGGCGCGATGCCTTGCTCGATCGATCCGAAAATCGATTTGCCCGCTTCGTCGAACATCTCGATCTTCACCGTATCGCCGTATTTCATGAACTCCGTCTGCGGCGAGCCGTGCTCGATGGTTTCGAGGCAACGCTTCTCGGCGATACAGCAATAGCCGCGTTTGGCATCCTTGTTCGAGACCGTGCCCGAGCCGACGATCGTCCCGGCGCGCAGGTTGCGCGTCTTCGCCGCGTGGGCGATCAACTGGCCGAAGTGAAACACCATGTCGGTACCCGCGTCGGGCTGGCCGACTTTCTTGCCGTTCCAGTGGACGATCATCGACCGGTGGACGCGGCCCTCGCGCCAGTGTTCGCCGAGTTCGTCGGGCGTGATGGCAACCGGCGAGAACGCCGTGGCCGGCTTGCTCTGGAAGAAACCGAACCCCTTGGCCAACTCCGCCGGAATCAGGTTGCGCAGCGAAACGTCGTTGACCAGCGTAATCAGACGCACACCCTTGAGCGCCTGATCGGCCGTGGCGCCCATCGGCACGTCGGTCGTGATCACGGCGACTTCGGCTTCGAAATCGATGCCGAACTCTTCCGACGCGCACACCACATCGTCTTTCGGGCCGATGAAGTCGTCGCTGCCACCCTGATACATCAGCGGGTCGGTCCAGAACTCGGGCGGCATGTCCGCACCGCGCGCGCGGCGCACCAGTTCAACGTGATTCACATACGACGAGCCGTCGGCCCACTGAAACGCGCGCGGCAGCGGCGCCATGCATTCCTTCGCCTCGAATGGAAACGCGTTGCGAGCGCGGCCCTGATTGAGCGCGTCATACAGATCCTGCAGTTGCGGCGCGTAGAAGGTCCAGTCGTCGAGCACGCGTTGCAGCGTCGGCGCGATCGCATCGGCGATGGCTGCGGTATGCAGGTCGCGGGACACCACGATCAATTGGCCGTCGCGCGTGCCGTCCTTCAGCGTGGCAAGTTTCATAAGGGAATGAGCCGTGTTAGTGACGATAGAGGGAATCTATTCTACGATGGTGAATCGCTGCGTCCCAAATCGACCCGCGCCGACAGATTGATTCAAGGTCGTGCCGAGGCTTCACTTTCGACTCACCGTCCGCGCTACACGCGCCTTGCTTATGCCTGCACTTGCCCGCTCCGGCGCGATCCCTGCCGACGCCGAACCTGCCGATCCGCTCGATTCCACGGATGACGACGCCACCCTGGCCGGTGAGGAGAAGTTGCGTTCGGGCATCCAGTCGATCGAAGTGGGCTTTCGCCTGCTCGACGTGCTGACCCACGAACCGCGCGCGATGATGCTGCGTGACCTCGCGCACCGCGCCGGCATGAGCCCCGCCAAGGCGCACCGGTATCTGGTGAGTTTCCTGCGGCTGGGTGTCGTCGCGCAGGATCCGCTGTCCGGGCGCTATGAACTGGGCGGCTTTGCACTGCAACTGGGTTTGGCGCGGCTGGCGCGGGTCGACGGCGTGAAACTCGCACGGATCGCGCTGGCGGAACTGCGCGATCGCCTTGACCTGACGGTGGGCATCGCCGTCTGGGGCAATCAAGGACCCACCGTCGTGCACTGGATGGAATCGAGCCATCCGGCGAAAGCGTCGCTCAAGCTCGGCGATGTGATGCCGCTGCTCGGCTCGGCCACCGGCCTGCTGTTCGCGGCCTATCTGCCGCCTGGCAAGACCGCCGCGATGATCGAACGCGAACTGGCCGATACGCGGCGTGGCTCGCACAGCGGCGGCCCGCGCACGCCCGAAGAGGTCGAGCGTGCGCTCGCCGACGTGCGGGCGCACGAGGCCGCACGCGTCGAAGGCATGCTGCTGCCGACGATCCACGCGTTCTGCATGCCAGTGTTCGACTCGACCGGCGATCTCGCACTCGGGCTGATTGCGCTCGGTCACGAGGGCGCCTTCGATATCCGCTGGGGCGGCGAGATCGATACGGCGCTGCGCGAGTGTGCCCGCGCGCTGTCGTACGAACTGGGGTACAGTCCGGCGCCGCGTTAGGATGTCGGGATTATGTCGTCTCCGTCCGCCATCAGCCGTTCCGACCCTACGCGTCCTCAAGTGACGCGCAACCGCCCGCATGCGTGGCGCTGGCTTGCCGTGCTCGCGGTGGTGCTTTGCCTGCATTGGTTCGCGGCGCAATGGGTGGAACGCAATCGCGACACGTTCACGAGTGCGAACACGACCCATGTGCCGGTCCAGATTGCCCTGCTGACACCGCAGCGGATCGATCGCAGTCCGGCTGACGCTGCGCCGCGATCTGACGCGCCATCCGGGCACCCGCCCCAGGCCGTCGCCAGCAAGCCGCGCGCGCATGTGCTCACCGCGACGCGCTCCGGGCCTGCGCCGGTCATTGCCGCATCCGCCCCTGCGGCTGAAACCGATGCCGCGTCCGAGGCAGCATCCACCGCAGCGAGCGCAGCGGCAGCATCCGCCTTGGCCGCAGCCAGCGCGGCCTCCGCCGCAAGCGCACCCGCCGCAGCCCACGTCCCCACTGCGCAAAGTGCGCCTGGCGTGAAGTTCTCCGTGCCACCGTCAGGCGATCTGCAATACGACACGTTCTATAACGGCGTGCGCAATCAGCCCGGAACGATTCACTGGTCGAGCGACGGCAAGACGTACGACATGATCGTATCGGTCCCGGTGCCATTCATCGGCACATTCAGCTATTCGAGCCACGGTCATGTGGACGCGTTCGGTCTCGCGCCGGACCAGTACATCGAAAAGCGCGGCCACCGGGCGGAAGACGTGTCGATCTTCAACCGCACGACGAAGCAGATCGTGTTCACGAAAACGCCCGCCTCGTTGCCGCTCAGCGATGGCGCACAGGACCGTTTCAGCATGGTCATGCAACTGGCGAGCCTCGTGCGCGGCGATCCCGACGCCTACCAACCGGGCGTCACCCGTCAGTTTTTCGTGGTCGACAACGATAGCGGTGAAATCTGGCCGATCGAAACCATCGGCGATGAAACGATCCGCACGCAACAGGGTTACCTCAACACGCGTCATTTCATGCGCTTGCCACGTCACTACGGCGACCGCCGGCGCATCGACGTGTGGCTCGCGCCCTCGCTCGGCTGGTTGCCCGCGCGGATCCTGCAGACCGAACCGAACGGTACCGAAATTCAACTCGTCTGGAGCGGGCCGCTCAACGAACCAGGGGGCACCGGCAATATGAACTCGACGCCCGCGAACCTCACGACCGGTCCCGCGAGTTCCACACCCGCAGCGTCCGCGGTACCGGACACATCGCCCGCACTCGACACCGCGCCAGGTCCCGCGTCCGACACGCCATAAAGTCGCTCAGGCATGGGGTGATTTACCAAAGGCCTCCGCATGCGGCATGACATGCACCACCGTGCGCCACATCCGCGCACAACAAGCGGCGTCACCCACACCACCGCTGGGAACACGGTTTGCTACCGCTTGGCTTGCGTGCATCACTCGCCCGCATCACTGGTCGTTACGGAAACAATAGGCGTCGCGCCCAGCCCTTCCACCGCACGTTTGCTCAAGGAGGCGGCGCGCTCTTGAACCGCAATGGCGTCGTATCCACCGCGCATCAAGGTTCACGAATAATTGACCGACATTCGTCTACCTACGCCGGCAAATCGCAGGACGCCACAACAAAGGTACGCGACCGGTTGCACAGTTTTGATCGCGAATACGATTGAAGGCGCACAATAGGACCTGCTGGATGTAGATGGTCTGGCACCGATCGATTCGTCTAACCGTTGTGTTGCGTTGCCTGAAACGTTTCTCGAAGCACGGGTCTAACGTGAAGGTCCGGGATTGTTACCAGCGTCACTCCGGACCCACCCCTTGAATTCCACACCATACGCTCCACCTATGGCGCAGGAATGGCCAGGAGCCAACGGAAATAAGGAGTGTCGCCATGCAAATGATCTACAACAGCCCCAATTATTGTGTCGTCGAGTTCCCGCCGCAGGACGGTCCCCTCGCTATGAAATCAGGTGGCTACGAGATCGTGGACAAGAATCTGCAGCGCGAAATCTACATTGACGGCGCAATGGCGGCACGCTTTCGCGAGCACGTCACCAAGCTGATCGAAGAAGAACCGTCCCTCGACGAAGTGGACGAATTTCTCGGTCAGTTCGACAGCCTGATGCATCACCCGGTGATTCTCCACTAACACGCACGCCCCGGCGACACGTACTCAACCCCCGTCCGGCTTGCCGGACGGGGGTTTTGTTTTAGCGGTACGTTTTCCGCCATTACGCATTCGGCTTTTGGTCAGAGGATTGTTGCGAAGCCCGGTGGCGCCACGTCACCAGGGGCGCACTGCGGCATCTTTTACCTCCTGCCTGCAGGATCGCCTGCAACTTTGGCGCATATGCCCCTGTCAGCGTATGCGCTGGTCGGCGACGCTGTTGCGTAGCGGCTACAATGACAGGTTTCCTGAAAAAACTGGCGCAAGCCCACTTCTGCCATGAACCAGCCCGCCTCCACCGTCAGTCCAGCTCGCCCTGCCGCCGCCTACACGCGTGGCGCGGCGCTGCCCGCGCTCCTGCAATCGCGCATCCTGATTCTGGATGGCGCGATGGGCACGATGATCCAGCGCTACAAGCTCGACGAAGCCCGCTATCGCGGCGAGCGCTTCAAAGACTATGGCCGCGACATCAAGGGCAACAATGAACTGCTGTCGATCACACAGCCGCAGATCATCAGCGAGATCCATGAGCAGTATCTGGCGGCTGGCGCCGACATCATCGAAACCAACACGTTCGGCGCGACCACCGTCGCGCAGGCCGACTACGGCATGGAAAGCCTCGCGATCGAGATGAACCTCGAATCGGCGAAGCTCGCGCGCGCCGCCTGCGACAAGTACTCGACGCCCGACAAGCCGCGCTTCGTCGCCGGCGCCATCGGACCGACACCGAAGACGGCCAGCATCTCGCCCGACGTGAACGATCCAGGCGCCCGCAACGTGACCTTCGACGAATTGCGCGCCGCCTATTACGAGCAGGCCAAGGCATTGCTCGACGGCGGCTCCGACCTGTTCCTCGTCGAAACGATTTTCGACACGCTCAATGCGAAGGCCGCGCTGTTTGCGCTGGATGAGTTGTTCGAAGATACCGGTGAACGTCTGCCCATCATGATCTCCGGCACGGTCACCGACGCATCCGGCCGGATCCTCTCCGGCCAAACGGTCGAGGCCTTCTGGAACTCGCTGCGTCACGCGAAGCCGCTGACCTTCGGTTTGAACTGCGCCCTGGGCGCGGCGTTGATGCGGCCATATATCGCCGAACTGGCGAAGCTGTGCGATACCTATGTGTCGTGCTATCCGAACGCGGGCTTGCCCAATCCGATGAGCGATACCGGCTTCGACGAATTGCCGGCGGACACCTCGGCGCTGCTGCAGGAGTTTGCCCAGGCGGGGCTCGTGAATATCGCGGGCGGGTGCTGCGGCACGACGCCGGAGCATATCGCGGCGATTGCCAGGTCGCTCGCCGAGATCAAGCCGCGCAAGTGGCCGAACCAGTACCGCGACGCGGCTTGAGTTTCAGCGCCGCCTTCCCGCTACCGTAAAAGATTCACGCAACCGAACCGCACCTACGCCATGACCGATCACACCATGCGCCTTTCCGGCCTCGAGCCGTTCAACGTCACGTCCGGGACGCTCTTCATCAACGTCGGCGAGCGCACCAACGTGACCGGCTCGAAAGCGTTCGCACGCATGATCCTGAACGACCAGTTCGATGACGCGATCGCGGTCGCGCGCCAGCAGGTCGAAAACGGCGCGCAGGTGATCGACGTGAATATGGACGAGGCCATGCTCGACTCGAAAGCGGCCATGGTCCGCTTCATGAATCTGATCGCATCGGAGCCGGACATTGCGCGCGTGCCGATCATGATCGACTCGTCGAAATGGGAAGTGATCGAAGCGGGTTTGAAGTGCGTGCAAGGCAAGGCGATCGTCAACTCCATCTCGCTGAAAGAAGGTGAAGAGGCGTTCCGTCATCACGCCAACCTGATCCGCCGTTACGGTGCGGCTGCCGTGGTGATGGCCTTCGACGAACAGGGCCAGGCCGATACGTACCAGCGCAAGACCGAGATCTGCAAGCGCTCGTATGACTTCCTCGTCAATGAAGTGGGTTTTCCGCCCGAAGACATCATCTTCGATCCGAACATCTTCGCGGTCGCCACCGGCATCGAAGAGCACAACAACTACGCCGTCGACTTCATCAACGCCACGCGCTGGATCAAGCAAAACCTGCCGCATGCGAAGGTGAGCGGCGGCGTGTCGAACGTCTCGTTCTCGTTTCGCGGCAACGATCCGGTGCGTGAAGCGATCCACACCGTGTTCCTCTATCACGCGATCCAGGCGGGCATGGACATGGGCATCGTCAACGCGGGCCAGCTCGGCGTGTATGCCGATCTCGATCCCGAGCTGCGCGAGCGCGTCGAAGACGTGGTGCTCAATCGCCGCGAAGATGGGACCGACCGGCTGCTGGAGATCGCCGACCGTTTCAAGACCGGTGCGGCGAAAAAGGAAGAGAACCTCGAATGGCGCAATCAGCCGGTCGAGCAGCGTCTGGCGCATGCGCTGGTGCTCGGCATCACTCACTTTATCGTCGAAGACACCGAGGAAGTGCGGGCGAAAATCGCCGCCGCGGGCGGGCGCCCGATCAACGTGATCGAAGGTCCGTTGATGGACGGCATGAACATCGTCGGCGACCTGTTCGGTCAGGGCAAGATGTTCCTGCCGCAAGTGGTGAAATCGGCGCGCGTGATGAAGCAGGCGGTCGCGCATCTGATCCCGTACATCGAAGAAGAAAAGAAGCTGATGGCCGAAGCCGGCGCCGATGTGCGCGCCAAAGGCAAGATCGTCATCGCCACCGTCAAGGGCGACGTGCACGATATCGGCAAGAACATCGTGTCCGTGGTGCTTCAGTGCAATAACTTCGAAGTGGTCAACATGGGCGTGATGGTCTCGTGCAACGACATTCTCGCGAAGGCGAAGGTCGAAGGCGCGGACATCATCGGGCTGTCCGGCCTGATTACGCCAAGCCTCGAAGAGATGGCCTACGTCGCCTCGGAAATGCAGCGCGACGACTACTTCCGCATCAAGAAGATTCCGCTGCTGATTGGCGGCGCGACCACCTCGCGCGTGCACACTGCCGTGAAGATCGCGCCGCATTACGACGGGCCGGTGGTGTATGTGCCGGACGCGTCGCGGTCCGTCTCGGTGGCGTCGAGCCTGCTGTCGGACGAAGGCGCCACGAAATACCTCGACGACCTGAAGTCCGACTACGATCGCCTGCGCGAACAGCACGCCAACAAGAAGGCGCTGCCCATGGTCACGCTCGCCGAAGCGCGCGCCAACAAGACGAAAATCGACTGGGCCGGCTACCAGCCGGTCAAGCCGAAGTTCATCGGCCGCCGCGTCTTCAAGAACTTCGATCTCAACGAACTGGCGAACTACATCGACTGGGGCCCGTTCTTCCAGACGTGGGATCTGGCCGGCCCCTACCCGGCCATTCTCAATGACGAGGTCGTGGGCGAATCGGCACGGCGAGTGTTTTCCGATGCCAGGTCGATGCTCGCGCGCCTGATCCAGGGGCGCTGGCTGCAGGCCAACGGCGTGCTCACCATGTTGCCGGCCAACACCGTCAACGACGACGACATCGAAATCTACACCGACGAATCGCGCTCGGAAGTCGCACTCACTTGGCGCAACCTGCGTCAGCAAAGCGTGCGGCCGGTAGTGGACGGCGTGATGCGGCCGAACCGCTCGATCGCCGACTTCATCGCGCCGAAGGATTCGGGCGTGGCCGATTACATCGGCATGTTCGCGGTCACGGCGGGCCTCGGCGTCGACGTGAAGGAAAAGCAGTTCGAAAAGGATCACGACGACTACAGCGCGATCATGCTGAAGGCACTGGCCGACCGCTTTGCGGAAGCCTTCGCCGAAGCCTTGCACGCCCGCGTACGGCGCGACCTGTGGGGCTACGCCAGCGACGAAACGCTCTCCAACCAAGAACTGATCGGCGAGAAGTACCGCGGTATCCGTCCGGCACCGGGCTACCCGGCTTGCCCGGATCACCTCGTGAAGCGCGATATGTTCGACGTGCTGCGCGCGGACGAGATCGGCATGAGCGTCACGGAATCGCTTGCCATGCTGCCCGCGGCCAGCGTCTCCGGTTTCTACCTGGCGCATCCGGACAGCACGTATTTCTCGGTCGGCAAGATCGGCCAGGACCAGCTGGAAGACTACGCGCAGCGCATGTCGCTGTCGAAACAGGATGCTGCACGGGCTCTCGCGCCGCAGTTGTAAGCGGCGGTCCGGCGAGCATATCGCCCAGACGGGGCAGACCGCCCCCCACTATATCGGGACCGTAAGGCTGAATATTTCGAGCAGGCGGGTTTTCGGCTTTGTAGACTGCAAGCGCTTTACCTGCCAGACGCGGCCATAAAACGCGTCGGCTCAACAACTTGCAACCGTCAACGGAGAAACTCGCATGAAAAAGCTGACGTTGGTTTTGGCTGGTCTTTCGCTTGCAGTCGGTACTTCGGTCGCCTTCGCCCAAACGGCCGCGCCCGTAGCCAGTAGTTCGGTCAGTTCCTACTCGCCACCCACCCAGAAGCATGTCAAGAAGCCCAAAAAGGCGAAGGTGAAGAAGGGAGCCTCGGCTCCGGCGGCGCCGGCTGCTGCCAGCGAGTAAGCTGCGCCGGGCCGCGCGTTCCGGCGCCCGGTCCAGCACGGATTGCCGGTTGCCGGCCCCCTCGCCCGCGCTTTGATTGCCTTGGCATGCGCCGGATACCGGCCTTATGCGGCCGCAGAAAAGACAAGAGCCCGCTCGAAACGGGCTCTTGTCTTTGTTGTCGCGACACGCGGAAGGGACGTGCGCGCACGTCGTGGCGGTGATCTAACGCCGCGCGGCGCGTCCACAGCGCCGCTCAGGCATGCCGCGGGCGCTGTCTGTCAAACGCCCCAGACGATGTCGGCGCTTTCCTTTTGCGCGGCGCGCAGCATATCGAGGAACGGAAACGCGCGTTGCGCGAGGCCGATCGGAATCTCGTGGTGTTCGTGACCGTCTTCACCTTCGTGGAAATGCCCGTCGTGCTCGGCACGCTCCTGCTTGTCCGAACTGATCGCCGATTCCAGTTTCGTGATTGCCTCGCCCAGTTCGTCGTGCATGATGACGCCGCGTTCACCGAGACGTTTGCCGACGATGCCGACCAGATACTGCGCCAGATTTTCCAGCATCACCACATCCGGAGCGGCGCGGCATTTGAAAGTAATCAGCATGACTGTTCCCTTTTTCATCTTGTTGGATTTACACGCCGATGGCCATGGGACGACCGTCTGCGCGCGTTTCGTTGGTCCGCCGGCACAGAGCGGCGGCCACGGCCCTTGGTGGGCATCTCATTGGACATATTAGCACCTGCTAAAATCCGTTCTGACGGAAAAGCGCGCCACGCTATGCTGGACAATGGCTGGCACGGCGACAAGGCGCCGGTCTGCCCGTGCCTCGCAAGTCGGCTGGCGTTGACGTGGCATTGACTTGGCCACGGCGCTGCCGCGCGGCCATGGGCGCCATCCCTACGGCGCGGCGCACGCTTTCCAGGCCTTTGACAGACCGGCTTCGCGCTTTGCATCGCCGCTCCCGTTTCACCGCACTGCCTCACTGGACTCGCAACAAGCATGCTGCCCGCACATAAACACACTCTCGAATCACTGCTCGCGGACACCGTGAAGCAGGTCGCCGAGGCGACCCCAAGCACAACCGACGTCGCCTTCGTCGCGCCGGCCATCACGCTGGAACGCCCGAAAGTCGCGGCGCACGGCGACGTCGCCTGTAACGTCGCCATGCAGCTGGCCAAGCCGCTGCGCGCCAATCCGCGCCAGCTCGCCCAGCAGATCGTCGACGCGCTGCTCGCGCATCCAGGCGCTCAGGGCCTCGTGCAAGCCGCGGAAGTCGCAGGCCCCGGCTTCATCAACCTGCACCTCGCGCCCGCTGCCAAGCAGGCCGTGATCGCCAGCGTGTTCGCAGAAAAGGAAGCCTTCGGACGCTCGCAGCGCGACGCCGGCAAGCATGTGCTGGTCGAATTCGTGTCGGCCAATCCGACCGGTCCGCTGCACGTCGGCCACGGCCGCCAGGCGGCGTTGGGCGACGCACTCTCGAACGTGCTGGCTTCGCAGGGCAATGATGTGCACCGCGAGTTCTACTACAACGACGCCGGCGTGCAGATCCACACGCTCGCGGTTTCCACCCAGGCGCGCGCGCGCGGCCTGAAGCCGGGCGACGCCGGCTGGCCGGAATCGGCCTACAACGGCGACTACATCGCCGACATCGCGAACGACTACATGAACGGTGCAACCGTCGCCGCGAAAGACGTCGAGCCGGTCAAGGGCGAAGGCGACGTCGACAACCTCGACGCCATCCGCCGCTTTGCCGTTGCCTATCTGCGTCACGAGCAGGACATGGACCTGCAGGCCTTCGGCGTGAAGTTCGACCAGTACTACCTCGAATCCTCGCTGTACTCGGAAGGCCGCGTCGAGAAGACGGTGGCGGCGCTGATCGCCGCCGGCAAGACCTACGAGCAGGAAGGCGCGCTGTGGCTGCGCACCACTGACGACGGCGACGACAAAGACCGCGTCATGCGCAAAACCGACGGCACCTACACGTACTTCGTGCCGGACGTCGCCTACCACGTCGCCAAGTGGGAGCGCGGCTTCAGCAAGGTCATCAACGTGCAGGGTTCGGACCACCACGGCACCATCGCGCGGGTCCGCGCCGGTCTGCAGGGTCTGGGCATCGGCATTCCGAAGGGCTATCCCGACTACATCCTGCACAAGATGGTCACGGTGATGCGCGACGGTCAGGAAGTGAAGATTTCGAAGCGCGCGGGCAGCTATGTGACGGTGCGCGACCTGATCGAATGGTCGGGCGGCGCCACGCCGGGCTCGGAGAGCTCGCCGGATCTGCTCGACGAAGCGACGATCCGCCGCGGCCGCGACGCCGTGCGGTTTTTCCTGATCTCGCGCAAGGCCGATACGGAATTCGTCTTCGACATCGATCTCGCGCTCAAGCAGAACGACGAGAATCCGGTGCACTACGTGCAGTACGCCCACGCGCGGATCTGCTCGGTCATCAACGAAGCGAAGACGCGCTACAACACCGACGAGGCGATCCTGCCGCAGGTGGACGTGTCGCTGCTGACAAGCGAGCGCGCCATGGCGTTGCTGCAGAAGCTCGCGGAATTCCCCGACATGCTGCAACACGCCGCCGACGAACTCGCGCCGCATGCCGTCGCGTTCTATCTGCGCGACCTCGCTGGTGAATTCCACTCGTTCTACAATGACAAGGCCGAACGCGTCCTGGTCGACGACGAAGCGGCGCGCAATGCGCGCGTCGCCCTGCTCGCCGCCACGCGCCAGGTTTTGGCGAACGGCCTCGCGACGATCGGCGTTTCTGCTCCCGAAAAGATGTAAGTCCTCCGGCACGACATGCACGCGGCCGTCGCTATAATCGACGGCCGTTCCAGGATTCTTTTTGCAGGTGATTTATACGATGGCAAAACCACGCCGCACAACGAAGCAGTCGAAGCAAACCGGGGGGACTTTTCTCGGCATCGTACTGGGCCTGATCGTCGGCCTGGCAATCGCGGTAGTGGTGGCGCTGTATATCACCCGGGCGCCTACGCCATTCGTCGCCAAGGTGGCGCCGCCCGCGGCGTCCGACGCCGGCGCGAGCGAAGCGCAGTACGATCCGAACCGTCCGCTGCAAGGCAAGACGCCTGGCCAGCCGGTGCCGCAAGCGGCCCAACCGGCGCCGCAGAACACGGCGCCTCAGGGCCAGACGCCGGGCCTGCTGCAGGAACCGGAGATCGTCGAAGTGCCGCCGGCCAGTTCGGCCAATGCGAACGGCGTCGCCGTGGCACCGCAGCCCGCTCAGGATAACGGTCAGTCCGGCGCGGTGAAGAAGCCGCAGCCGACCACGAACGCACCGACCAGCACCGCGGCGGCGCCCGCGTCGAATGCCGCCAAGCCGGCCGCAGGCACGGGTTCGGCGCCGTCGGCGGCGGATGCGAATAGCGGCTATTTCCTGCAGGTGGGCGCCTATAAGACGTCGGCGGATGCCGAGCAGCAGCGTGCGCGGCTCGCCTTCCAGGGCTTCGAATCGAAGGTGACGCAGCGCGATGCCGGCGGCGTGACGTACTATCGCGTACGCATCGGACCGTTCTCGAAGTTCGACGACATGAATTCGGCCCGTCAGCGCCTGTCCGACGCCGGGGTCGACACCGCCGTCATCCGCTTTACCAAGCAGTAATGTTCCGTTATGCGCCGCCGCTGAACCTCGGCGCGCGGCGCGAGTCACAAGCACGGCAGAGGCCTGCCGCCCACCGCTTGTCACGGTGACGGCCCCGCGCTTTACCGCAACGCTGCGCCACCCGCGCCACCGTTATTCCGCTTAATTGGGTCAACAAGACATGAAAAAACTGCTGAGCATTCTCTTCCTTTCACTCGGCCTCGTCAGCGCGGCCGTTGAAGCGTCGCCGGCTGCGCCCGTAGCGGGCAAGGACTACACCGTGCTGTCGTCGGCACAACCGGTCGACGTGCCCGTCGGCAAGATCGAAGTCACCGAGTTCTTCTGGTACGGCTGCCCGCATTGCAACGAATTCAACCCGTACCTCGAAACGTGGATCAAGAAGCAGGGCCCGGATGTCGTGTTCAAGCGCGTGCCGGTGGCCTTCCGCGACGACTTCATTCCGCATTCGAAGATGTACCACGCGCTCGACGCGCTCGGTCTCGCGGAAAAGCTCACGCCCATCGTCTTCAATGAAATTCACGTCAACAAGAACTACTTGCTGACGCCGGACGACCAGGCCAAGTTCCTCGCCAAGAACGGCGTCGACCCGAAGAAGTACATGGACGCGTACAACTCGTTCTCGACGCAAAGCGAGATCCAGCGCGACAAGAAGCTGCTGGAAGACTACAAGATCGACGGCGTGCCGACGCTTGCCGTACAAGGCAAGTATGAAACGGGCCCGGCCGCGACCAACAGTCTGCCGGGCACGCTTCAGGTGCTCGACTACCTCGTTGCACAAGTCCGCGCGAAGAAGATGTAAGGTCCAGACGCCGGTATGAATCGCGTTCTCAAGGTTTTCATCACCGGCGCATCCAGTGGCATCGGCCTCGCGCTCGCCGCCGAATATGCGCGGCGCGGCGCGATTCTCGGCCTCGTTGCCCGCCGCGGCGAGGTCCTCGCCCGCTTCCAGCAAGCCCATCCCCAGCATTCCATCTCGATCTACCCGGTCGACGTCCGCGACGCTGACGCGCTCGCTGCCGCAGCCGCGCAGTTCATCGAACAATACGGCTGTCCCGACATTGTGATCGCCAATGCCGGCATCAGCCGTGGCGCGGTCACCGGTCATGGCGACCTGCGCGCCTTCCGCGAGGTGATGGACGTCAATTACTTCGGCATGGTCGCCACCTTCGAGCCGTTTGCGGCGGCCATGATGGCGGCGGGCAAAGGCGCGTTAGTCGGCGTGGCGAGCGTGGCGGGCGTACGCGGTCTGCCGGGCTCGGGCGCGTACAGCGCGTCGAAGGCCGCGGCCTTCAAGTATCTCGAGGCGTTGCGCGTCGAGATGCGGCCCAAGGGTGTCAACGTCGTCACCATCGCTCCAGGCTACGTCCGCACGGCGATGACCGCGCATAACCCGTATCGCATGCCGTTCCTGATGGACGCCGACCGCTTTGCCGCGAAGGTCGCCGAGGCGGTCGGACGCAACACATCGTTTGCGATCTATCCGTGGCAGATGCGCGTCGTCGCCATGCTGTTGCACGTGCTGCCGCGCTGGCTCTACGACCGCGCCTTCGAAAAGGCCCCACGCAAGCCGCGCACCGCCGACTAGGCCGCGCGGCCGACGCGGTATGCTTCGGTAACTTCAAAGAGGCTGCGCGCGTCGAACGAGCCGCGGTGATCCATATGGATATGCCGATTGGTTTGTTGCCGGCACAACCACCCTTCGATAAGCTTTCGCGCTTGCGCAGGCATAGCCCGCGCCAACCCTGAAAACGGTTCGCCATTAAGATGGTGGTCCGCGCGGGCTGCTTGCGTGACCGCGCCTGTTATGGGAGATCCTATGCGCATTAAACTGCCCGTCGCCGTAATTGCCGCTCTACTCGCCGCAGCGCCCGCGCTCGCGCTGGCCAAACCGCTGACGGTCTGCACCGAATCGAGCCCGGACGGTTTCGACGTCGTCCAGTTCAACTCGCTCGTTACGACCAATGCGTCGGCGGATGTGATTTTCAACCCGCTCGTCTCGTACGACGAGGCTGCCAAGAAAGTCGTTCCCGCGCTTGCCCAGAGCTGGGACGTGAGTCCCGACGGTCTCACCTATACGTTCCATCTGCGCCCCAACGTGCAGTTCCAGACCACGGACTACTTCAAGCCCACTCATGCGCTGAACGCTGACGACGTCGTCTTCAGCTTCAGCCGGATGCTCGACGACAGCAACCCGTGGCACAAGGTGACGGGAGCGAGCGGTTTCCCGCACGCGCAAGCGATGGGTCTGCCGAAGTTGATCAAGTCGGTCGCGAAGATCGACGACAACACGGTGAAGTTCGAGCTGAACCAGCCGGATGCGACTTTCATCTCGATCCTGACGATGGGCTTCGCCTCGATCTACTCCTCCGAATACGCCGACCAGTTGCTCAAGGCCGGCAAGCAGGTCGACCTGAATGCCAAACCCATCGGCACCGGGCCATTCGTGCTGAAAAGCTACACGAAGGACGCCGTGATCCGCTACGACGTGAATCCGTCGTACTGGGGTCCCAAACCGAAGATCGACCGCCTAATCTATGCCATCACGCCCGACGCCACGGTGCGCGCGCAGAAAGTCAAGGCAGGCGAATGTCAGATCGCCCTGTCACCGAAGCCGCAGGATGTGGCCGACGCCAAGGCCGACAAGTCGCTCGCGGTGGTGCAGACGCCCGCGTTCATGACCGCGTTTGTCGCGCTGAACACGGACAAGAAGCCGCTCGACAACCAGAAGGTGCGTGCCGCGCTGAACATGGCGTTCGACCGCACGACGTATCTGAAAACCGTATTCGACAACACGGCGACAGCGGCTGTGAATCCGTATCCGCCCAATACGTGGAGCTACAACAAATCGGTCAAGGCGTGGCCGTACGATCCGGCGAAGGCAAAGAACCTGCTGGCTGAAGCGGGTTTTCCGAACGGCTTCTCGACGACCATCTGGGTGCGCCCGACAGGTAGCGTGCTCAATCCGAATCCGAAGGCCGGCGCCGAACTGCTGCAGGCCGATTTTGCAAAGATCGGCGTGAAAGCGGACGTGAAGGTGATCGAATGGGGCGAGTTGATCAAGCAGGCCAAGCAGGGCCAGCATGATTCGCTGTTCATGGGTTGGGCGGGCGACAACGGCGATCCGGACAACTACCTGACGCCGCTGTTCAGCTGCAATGCCGTGAAGTCGGGCATCAACTTCGCGCGCTTCTGCGACGCGGATCTCGACAAGCTGATCGCCGACGGCAAAGCCACCACGGATCAAGCCAAACGCGCGAAGGCGTATGAAGCGGCGCAGCAGATCATCCACGATCAGGCGTTGTGGATTCCGCTGGGGTATCCGACCGCCGCGGCGATCACGCGCTCGGACGTGAGCGGCTATCACGTCAGTCCGTTCGGACGGCAGAACTTTACGACGGTGAGCGTGCAGTAAAAGCGCGACGCCGTTTGACTAAGCAGAAAACAAAACAGGTCCGGTTGCATTGCACCGGGCCTGTTTCATTTAGCGGCCTGGAAAGGCCAACACGCTACGGCGCAAACCGGATCACGCCATCCGCATCCTGCGTGCGCTTCAATTCGCCCGCGAGCCAAAGCAGGTGCAAGTGCGCGAGCGCCTCGCCCATGGCAAATGTCATCTGATGGATATCGAGTTGCCGCTTGAACATCAGCGGCACGATATCCGCAGCGCTGCGCGGTTTCTCCGCACAGGCCTCGCGCACTTCCGCGAGCCGCGCGTCGTGATGCTCGCGCAACTGCGCAATGCGCGTGCGCACGCCGCGAAACGGCTTGCCATGCGACGGCAGCACCAGCGTATCCTCAGCCATCGTCTCATAGCGGCCGAGCGATTCCAGATACAGCGCGAGCGGGCTGCCCTCGGGTTCCATGTCGAACACGGAGACGTTGGTTGAAATACGCGGCAACACCATGTCGCCCGAAATCAGCACACCGTCGGCCTCGTTATGCAGCGCGCAATGTTCCGGCGAGTGACCATAACCGGTCACGACGCGCCAGTTCTTGCCGCCAATCGCCACGACCTGCCCCTCGCGCATGCGCCGATACTGGCCCGGCACCGCCGGCACCAGATTCGCGTAATAGCTGGTGCGATTGCGCAGCTTGTCGAGCGACGCCTCGTCGGTCAAGCCATGCAAGGCGAAGTGGCGCGCGGCGCCCGCGCCGCCTGCATTCGAGCCGTCGCCCGCCGCCATCACGCGAGCCTGCATGTACTCGCCGAGCGTCATCCACAGACGCACGTCCCAGCGCCGCTTGTCGCCGCCCGCGCAGATCCAGTGCGCAAGGCCAATGTGATCCGGATGGCAATGCGTGACGATCACGCGCAGCACCGGCAACCCGTCCAGCACCGTGTCGAACACCTGCTCCCAGTTCGCCTTGATCGTGTCCGAAGTGATGCCGCAATCGACCACCGTCCACCCTTGCTGTCCGTCTATCTCATCGCGCAGCAGCCACAGGTTGATATGGTCAAGCGCAAACGGCAGCGGCATACGCAGCCAGAACACGCCGGGCGTGACTTCGAACGCCTGGCCGGCTTGCGGCAGCGTGTCCTTGAACGGGTAGTCGAGTTGGTGTTCGAGAGCATTCATTGTGGGGGTCTTCCTCCGCCGGTCGCTCGGCACCGGCCATCATCTGGCCGCCGCGCGCCATGGTTGCGCTTTACTCAAGTTGACGATAACGTAAACGTCGATTCTATCGTCCAATCCGCTTTTCTGCCCGCTCACGGGGCGTCCCAATGAACACGCAATACACCATCACCGAGCTCGCGCGTGAATTCGACGTCACACCACGAGCGATCCGCTTCTACGAGGACCAGGGTTTACTCTCGCCGAGCCGGGAAGGGTCGAGCGGCTTGCGGCGCGTCTACTCCGGCCGCGACCGCACCCGCCTGAAGCTGACGTTGCGCGGCAAGCGCCTCGGCTTCACGCTCTCGGAAATCCGCGATCTGCTCGATCTGTACGAATCGCCAACCGACACCGAGCCGCAATTGCATGCCTTCCTCGCCACGGTGACGCGGCATCGCGAAGTGCTGGAGCGTCAGCTCGAAGATCTGAACGCCACGCTCGAAGACCTCGCGCAATATGAAGCGCAGGCGCGCACCCTGCTCGAAGGCGGCGCGCGTGAGCCCCATGCTTTAGCCTCCGACGCGCGCTCGCCATGAATCACTTTCCGAAGCTGCTATCGTCGCAAATCGGCTTCGACGTCGCGCAGACGATGCTCGAAGGCTTCGATCGCCACTACCGGATTTTTCGCGACGCCGCGATCCACGCCAAGGCCCTGTTCGAAGCCGCCGACTGGCATGCCTTGCAGCGTCTCGCGCGGGAACGCATTACTTCGTATGACGAACGGGTCGAAGAATGCGTGGAGCTGCTCGAAGACGAATACGACGCGGAGAATATCGACGACGAAGTCTGGCAGCAGATCAAGCTGCACTTCATCGGCCTGTTGACCACGCACCGGCAGCCCGAGTGCGCGGAGACGTTCTTTAATTCGGTGTGCTGCAAGATTCTGCATCGGTCGTACTTCAACAACGACTTCATTTTCGTGCGACCCGCCATCTCGACCGAATACATCGAGAACGACGAGCCCGCCGCCAAGCCGACCTACCGCGCGTATTACCCCGGCAAGGAAGGCCTCGCCGCGACGCTCGAGCGCATCGTCACGAACTTCCAGCTCGAACCGGCGTTCGAAGACCTGCAACGCGATGTCGGTTGCGTGATGCAAGCCATCGAAGACGCGTTCGGCACGTTCGATGAAGCCGCCAACTTCCAGATTCACGTGCTGTCGTCGCTGTTTTACCGGAACAAATCGGCGTATATCGTTGGCCGCATCATCAACGGCGATCTGCTGCTGCCGTTCGCCGTGCCGCTGCATCACGTGAAGCCCGGCTTGCTGGCGCTCGACACCGTGCTGCTCAAGCGCGATCAGCTGTTGATTATCTTCAGCTTCTCACACTCGTATTTTCTGGTGGATATGGAAGTACCCTCGGCCTACGTCGAGTTTCTCGGCACGATCATGCCGGGCAAGCCCAAGGCGGAAATCTATACCTCGGTCGGTTTGCAGAAGCAGGGCAAGAACCTGTTTTATCGCGATCTGCTGCATCACCTGTCGCATTCGAGCGACCCGTTCATCATCGCACCCGGTATCAAGGGGCTGGTGATGCTGGTGTTCACGCTGCCGTCGTTTCCCTACGTGTTCAAGCTGATCAAGGACAACTTCCCGCCGCCGAAGGAAACCACGCGCGCGCTGATCCAGAGCAAGTATCAGCTCGTCAAACGGCACGACCGTCTCGGGCGCATGGCCGATACGCTCGAATATTCGAGTGTAGCGCTGCCGCTCGCACGGCTCGATGAAGCGCTGTTGCGCGAACTCGAGAAGGAAGTGCCTTCGATGATCGAATACGAGGGCGATAACCTCGTGATCCGCCATCTGTACATCGAACGCCGCATGGTGCCGCTCAACCTCTATCTGCAAAACGGCAGCGACGCGGACGTCGATCACGGCATCAAGGAATACGGCAACGCGATAAAGGAATTGATGCAGGCGAACATCTTTCCCGGCGACATGCTGTACAAGAACTTCGGCGTGACGCGTCATGGCCGCGTCGTGTTCTATGACTACGATGAAATCGAATACCTGACCGATTGCAACGTGCGCGCCGTGCCGCCGCCGCGCAACGAGGAAGACGAGATGTCCGGCGAACCGTGGTATTCAATCGGCCCGCACGACATTTTTCCGGAGACGTACGGCACCTTCCTGCTCGGCGACCCGCGGGTGCGCCGGGCCTTCATGCAGCACCATGCCGACTTCTTCGATCCCGCGCTGTGGCAACGGCATAAGGAACACTTACTAAAAGGCGAACTGCCCGACTTCTTTCCGTACGACAACGCCGTGCGTTTTCGCACCCGCTACCCGGAGCGCTTCGCTCCTGCGGGCGACGCAGATGCCGCCGGCGATGCGAACGACACAACGGCAGTGCGCGCACCTGCCGAGCGCGCGGCGTGAACGCTGATGGATTCCGTTCACCGCCCGCCCCTCCTATAACGACATCGGCCCGTCCAACGGTCCCGTCACCCACTCCACGCACCATGAACTCAAACGCCGCTTCTTTGCCCAATCCGCTTGCTCATCTGTTCGACAACAACGACAAGTGGGTGACTCGCAAACTATCCGAGGATCCGGAGTACTTCTCGCGACTCGCCGACCAGCAGACGCCCGAATACCTGTGGATCGGCTGCTCGGATTCGCGCGTGCCGGCGAACCAGATCATTGGCCTGCCGCCCGGCGAAGTGTTCGTGCACAGGAACATCGCCAATGTCGTCGTGCACACCGATCTGAACTGCCTCTCGGTGATCCAGTTCGCGGTCGATCTGCTGAAGGTCAAGCACATCATGGTGGTCGGACACTACGGTTGTTCGGGCGTCGCCGCTGCCTTGCATGGGCGGCGCGTCGGCCTCGCGGATAACTGGCTGCATCACGTGCAGGACGTGCGTACCAAGCACGCGACACTGCTCGAAGAGTGGCCGATGGGCGAAGCCCGCCATCGGCGTTTGGTGGAATTGAACACGATCGAACAGGTCGTCAACGTGTGCCGTACGACCATCGTCAACGACGCGTGGGCGCGCGGCCAGGAGCTGATGGTGCATGGCTGGGCCTACGGCGTGCACGACGGCAAGGTACGCAACCTCGGCATGATGATCAGCGAGCCGGGCGCGCTGGATGAAACGTATACGCGCTGCGTCGCGGCCGCCACGGCAAGCGGCGCGCACAAAACGGATAACGACGTGGTCGCCGCCGATGCCGCCAGGCTCGGCGATGTGCCGGCCGTCGTCGAAGGTGTTATCAAGGAGCTAAAACATGAGTGAGACAAAACGTGACAACCTGGCTGATCCGATTGTGATCGTGTCGGCCGCCCGTACTCCGATGGCCGCGTTTCAAGGCGATTTCGCCTCGCTGACCGCGCCGCAACTCGGCGCCATCGCGATCGGGGCCGCGGTGCAACGTGCCGGGCTCGAGCCTGAGCAGGTCGATGAAGTCGTGATGGGCTGCGTGCTGCCGGCCGGTCTCGGCCAGGCCCCGGCTCGTCAGGCGGCGCTCGGCGCCGGCCTGCCGCTCGCCACCGGCAGCACAACCGTCAACAAGATGTGCGGCTCGGGCATGCGCGCGGCGATGTTCGCCCACGACATGCTGGCCGCCGGTTCGGTGGATGTGATCGTCGCTGGCGGCATGGAGAGCATGACCAACGCGCCGTATCTGTTGCCGAAGGCACGCGGCGGCATGCGTATGGGCCACGGTCAGGTGATCGACCATATGTTCTACGACGGTCTTGAGGATGCCTACGAAAAAGGCCGCCTGATGGGCACCTTCGCCGAAGAATGCGCGGGGTCGTACGATTTCACCCGTGAGGCGCAGGATGCCTTCGCGGTGGAGTCGCTTCGGCGTGCCAAACGTGCGAACGAAGACGGTTCGTTCGCGTGGGAAATCACCCCCGTCAAGGTGGAGAGCCGCAAGGGCGACGTGACGATCGGGCGCGACGAGCAACCGTTCAAGGCGAACCTCGAAAAGATTGCCACGCTCAAACCCGCCTTCAGCAAAACCGGCACCGTGACCGCAGCGAATTCCTCGTCCATTTCGGACGGGGCGGCAGCGCTCGTGATGATGCGGGAATCGACCGCAAAGCGCTTAGGCGTGACGCCGCTCGCCCGCGTGGTCGGCCATTCGACCTTCGCTCAGGAGCCCGCAAAATTCACCACCGCGCCGGTCGGCGCGATCCGCAAGCTGTTCGAGAAGAACGGCTGGCATGCCGACGAAGTCGATTTGTATGAGGTGAACGAAGCGTTTGCCGTGGTCACGATGGCCGCGATGAAAGAGCACCATCTGCCGCATGAGAAGGTCAACGTGAACGGCGGCGCCTGCGCGTTGGGACATCCGATCGGCGCATCCGGTGCGCGCATTCTGGTGACCTTGATCGGCGCGCTGAAACATCGCGGCCTGAAGCGCGGCGTCGCGACGCTGTGTATCGGCGGCGGCGAGGCCACAGCGATGGGAATAGAGCTGCTGTAAGGCGTGGCGTAGGTGCCCCGTTCCATTCGTCGTGTTTGACGCGGGTGACGGGGCGCATGCGGCACCCGCGAGTGGTGAATCATGAGGTGAACGTATGAAAACAGCGTTGATCGTAGGGGCGTCACGAGGCATTGGCCTTGAGTTCGCTCGCCAGTACAAACAGGCCGGCTGGCGCGTGCTTGCCACGGCACGCGACGAGGCGGCCCTCGCGGCACTCGAGGAACTCGGCGCTGAGACGTTTTCGCTCGACATCGCCTCGCAGACGGACATTGCCGCGCTGGGCTGGAAGCTCGATGGCGAGCGGCTGGATGCCGCGATTCTGGTGGCGGGCGTGTACGGCCCGCGCACGGAAGGCATCGAGGCGATCGACGCCGAAGACTTCGACGAGGTGATGGTGACCAACGTGCGCGGCCCGATGCAACTGTTACCGATCCTGCTGCCGCTCGTCGAAGACGCCAACGGCGTGCTGGCGGTGCTGTCGAGCAAGATGGGCAGCATCACCGAGGCCACCGGCACCACCGGCTGGCTGTATCGCGTGAGCAAGGCGGCGCTGAACGATGCGCTGAAAATCGCTTCGTTGCAGACCCGGCGAGCCGTCTGCGTTGCGCTGCACCCTGGTTGGGTACGCACCGATATGGGTGGCGCCGCAGCGGCGATCGACCCCGAGCGCAGCGTTCACGGCATGCGTCAGGTGCTAGCCCAGGCGGCAGCCGCGCACGAATCATTTAACGGCCGCTTCTATCAATACGACGGTACCGCGCTCGACTGGTGACACTCCGATGCACAACCCATCCTTGACAACGCAACGACCGTCCGAATGTCCTTGTGGCGGCGCTGCACCGAATCTTCGCAGCGGCGGGAAGGCACCACGCTTCGCGCTTTGCTGTGGCCGTTACATCGACGGCGGCGAGTCGGCGCCTACCGCGCTCGAACTGATGCGCTCACGCTATAGCGCGTATGTGCTCGGCGCGAACGATTATCTGCGCGCTACATGGGCGGGCGACACGTGCCCCGCCGATCTCGACGCCAGCCCGGACGCACCCGACGCGCCGCGTTGGCTAGGTCTGCAAATCAAATCTTTTGTAGCACGAAACGAAACTCACGCTGAAGTCGAATTCATCGCACGATATAAAGTGGGTGGCCGTGCTCACCGCTTGCACGAACTAAGCCGCTTCATCCGCGATGACGTCGGTCGCTGGCGCTATGTAGATGGTGACGTCAGCGAGACGTAAACCTCCGGTTACGTCAAAGCACTGTAAGGGTCCGAAAGCCTTGCGCGCTTTTCTCACCCAATTAATCGCGCCTTCACATATGCCCCTCAAAATGGCGCTGCAATGTGTGTTGGCCGTCTACCACACGGACCGTATCGGTCATTTCGCCCGCCCTCCCCGAACCGCGCGGCGCACGTGAAGATTCGATGCTTGCGCAACGTGTCGAACGCTACGGATTTTTCGTCGCGGGTTCTCCTCAATTGCACAAATACAATTTGTCGTGCCAGGATGAGCCTGTAGGTTTTGTAGTGACACGTTGTGAGGGTCCGGTCTAAACCGTCCCCGCAAAGATGGGCAGAAACGCCGCCGGGTCTTGATACCCTGTGATTCGACGGCAGCTTCAGGTCACATCGTGTGTCGCTCATCTTCGGCGCGTGGGGTCGCGTCGGCCAGCAGTTGGGTTAATCCCGTGCGATCTCGGTCCGCGTGTGTGCGCTAAGCGCGCAACGCACGCCAGTGTCTTTTTGTGTCGCAAATCTCGCCGAAAGGCGATTGTCAGCGAAACGCAAATGACAGCAGACGCTGCAGGTTTTAAGGACGTACTTCAAGGTAGGTGCTGCGAATGGGTTGCAGAACGTTTTTGACGGCTGGTGCGATGGTGTGTACATGGGCGGTATGTGCCGTGTCGTTCGCGCACGCCGATCCCCTGGCCGATTCGCAAGGCGGCCCGCTGACCCGCGCCGAAGTCCCCCGTATCGCGCTGGACGACGACACTTACCTTCCCCGCGCCAGTCTCAACGAACAGGTCATCCGCGTACCGGTGGACGCCGCCGGCACGATCACGCTCGAAACCACGGTGTACAAACCGGACGGTGCGGGCCCCTTCCCGATGATCGTTTTCAATCACGGCAAGATGCCGGGCGACCCGCGTATGCAGGCGCGTAGCGACCCGCTGCCGTTTGCGCGGGAATTCGTGCGGCGCGGTTATGTGGTGGTGGCACCGAACCGTCAAGGTTTTGCGAAATCGGGCGGCACCTATGAGCAGGACGGCTGCGATGTCGAGCGTAATGGTTTGGGGCAGGCTGGCGATGTCGCTGCGACGGTCGATTTCATGTCGAAGCAGTCTTATGTCGACGCGCAGCACATCGTCGTAGCGGGTACATCGCATGGCGGGCTGGCGACGATTGCCTACGGTGTCGAAGCGACCCCGGGGGTGCGGGCGCTGATCAATTTCTCGGGTGGCTTGCGGCAGGACACCTGCACCGACTGGCAGGGCAATCTGACGCATGCGTTTGGCGCTTATGGCGAGAAGACGCACGTCGCTTCGTTGTGGCTGTATGGCGATAACGATTCGATCTGGTCGCCGCCGCTGGTGGCGAGCATGTATGCGGCGTATTCGGCGCACGGCGCGAGCGCGAAGATGGTGGACTTTGGCGCGTACAAGAATGACGCGCACCGGCTGGTTGGCGATCGCGATGGCGTGCGGGTGTGGTGGCCTGCTGTCGAGGCGTTCCTCGCACGGGTGGGTATGCCCACTGGCGTTCAGTATCGGGTTGAAGATCCGGCGCCGCCCAAGGCCAGTGGTTATGCTGCTTTGGATTCCGTTACGGCGGTGCCTTTCGTCGATGAAGCCGGACGGAATGGGTATCGCAACTTTTTGCATCAGTATCCTAGCCGGGCGTTTGCGGTTTCTGATTCGGGCGCATGGTCCTGGGCTGAGGGTGGTGATGATCCGATGTCTGTTGCTGTGGCTAACTGCCAGAAGCAGAGTTCCGATCCTTGCAGGTTGTATGCGGTGAATGATTCGGTTGTCTGGAAGGATCAGACTTCTTCTTCGCAGACGGCTAGTGCGGGGGGTGTTGATTCTTCTGGCTCCGCCGGTGAGAAGGTTGGTGGGGATAAGCCGGCGTTGGCTAGTAGGGAGTGAAGGCGTTTTGTTTTTTTGCCTACGGCGTTGGTGGTTTGCCTGTGGTGTTGGTTTTTTGTTTGCGGTTGGTTGCCTGCGGCGCCTTGTGGTTTGGTTTTTTTTAGGGCGTTGGCCTTTCCTTGTTTTGTTATCGGTCTATTAGGTTCGCCCCTGTGCGGGGCGGCACTTACTTTCTTTGCCGCCGCAAAGAAAGTAAGCAAAGAAAGCGGGCTCACACCGCCAGCCCGTAGTAAGCCATCTCGGCTTGCCAGCGGGAACGGCCCGACACGAGACGTGCCCTCGCACCACCCTCGTTCGTGACACAGCACTCTTCCGCTCCAGCGTCGCGCTTCGCGCCCCGCCGTCAGGCATATCTCCTTCTGCTTCGCAGGTATTTTGTTAGGTATCCAAACGCTTTGGGTGATTGATCAGTTATTGCCCACCGCGTTCATTCGCGAACCAACGAAATTGCACACCCGGTGCACAAACCCAACCACCAACGCCGGCAAGTCGGCACGCCGGCCTGGCGTACCCATCTGCCGCGCACGAAGTGCGAGGCAGGATGAATGAGTCCTGTGTCACAAGGGCGGAAGGTGCGAGGGCACGTCTCGTGTCGGGCCGTTTCCACTGGCAAGCCGAGATGGCTCACTACGAGCTGGCGGTGTGAGCCCGCTTTCTTTGCTTACTTGTATATTGACTGCAGTGTCCGGAAACTGATCCTTTCCGTTCACTGGAAGCGGTAGCCCGT
>NZ_JBNDMK010000031.1:0-98879 GCF_050436545.1 Paraburkholderia sp. GAS41 | reverse complement strand
AAGCCGAACGATTCCAGGCCAATTGCGGCAGTCAGGTTGATGTCCGGATAGAACTCGGCCTTGGTTTCCTTCACCTGATGCGTGATCGCATCGACACGCCAGCGCGCCGCGACGATATCCGGGCGGCGGCTCACGAGATCCGCCGGCAGGTTGTCCGGCAAACGCACCGGGTCGCCGACGCCCAGCGTCGGCCGCGCAATCGAGAGTCCACGGTCCGGGCCTTCGCCCATGAGCGCGGCGAGCTGGTAGCGCGTCGTCAGGATGCTGCCGTCGAGCGCGGCGAGCGCCGAGCGCGCGGTGGCGAGATTCGCCTGCGCGGTCTTGCGTTCGACGGCGGTATCGAGCCCGGTGGCGATACGTCCAGCGGTAATGCTGTCGATGTGTTCGCGGCGCTCGACTTCCTGCTGGGCGATATCGTGCAGCACGTAAAGCCGCGCGAGCTGGTTATAGGTGCGGGCGAGGGCAGTCGTGAGCGTGAGCTTGACGACTTCCGCATCGGCTACGCTCGCCTGCACCTGCGAGACGGACGCCTTCAGGGTTTCGCGATTCTTGCCCCACAGGTCGAGATCGTATGAAAGGCTCAGCAGTGCGCTGTTCTGGGTTTGCCAGCTGCCCGCGTAAGGCGGCGGCACGTCGAAGGTGCCGCTCAGCTGCTGGCGGTTCAGGGAGTAAGTGGCGTCGACGCGCGGCAGCGTGGCGGCCTTTGCCGTGTCTGCATAAGCCTCTGCGCCGGCGATGCGGGCGCGCGCCTGGGCAATCGTCGGGCTGTCCTTGAGGGCTTCGTCGATCAGCGTCTTCAGTTGTGCGTCGCCGAACTGGTCGGCCCAGTCGGCGGCCGGCCAGTGACCGCTTTCGGCCGGCAGGCTCTGGGTGGTCTGGAACTGTTGCGGCTGGGCCATCTGCTGGTCGCCATGAATGCCGGCATAGTTGACGCACGCCGAGAGCACCGCCATCAGCATCACCGACAGCCCCGTTTTTATCGCACGGGTCCCGCTGCCGGTTTGGGTAATCTGCGCTTTCATTTTCTGACCTGTTGCATGGATAGTTGAACTCAGCACGGAATGCGCTTCAGTGACCACCGGCGCCTGCTGCTTTGGCCGCGCCGTCCCGGTTGGGCTTGGTGATCCAGATAAGCGGAATGATGACGACGAAGGTCACCGCCGAGAGCCAGAACACATCGTTCAGCCCAAGCATCGCCGCCTGCGCGCCCATCTGCGTTTCGAAGAAGGCCTGCGCTTTGAGCAGACTCACATGGAGCGTGGTCTGAATCGCGGTGAGTGCGTGGATGTAGCCCGGGTTGGTCAAGCTGGTCTGTTCGGCGAGCTGGGAGTGATGCTGGATGGTCCGGTCGTTCCAGATCGTGTTCATGATCGAGGTGCCCGCCGCGCCCGCGAAAATCCGCGCGAAGCTCGACAGACCCGCGGCGGCCGGGATCTTTTCAGGCGGCAAGCCCGACAGGATGATCGCTGTGAGCGGCGTGAAGAACAGCGCGACCGGAATGCCCTGCAGCAGCGTCGGCAGGACGAGCGTGTAGACGTCGACGTCGGTCGTGTACCACGAGCGCATCAGGAACACGCCCGCAAAGCAGAAGAAGCCGAGTGTCGCCAACACCCGTATGTCCGACTTCGGGATGATCTTGCCCATCACCGGCGCGAGGAACACGGAGAAGATGCCGAGCGGTGCAACCACGAAGCCGGCATCGACGGCTGGGTAACCCAGGTACTCCTGAATCCACGTCGGCAGGATCACGAGGTTGGCGAAAAAGACCGCGTACCCGATCGAAATGGCAATCGTGCCGCCGGAGAAATTGCGTCCCTTGAACAGGCGCAGATCGACAATCGGTTTCGCCTCGGTCAGCTCCCAGATCAGGAAGAACACGAACGTGACCAGCACGACGATCGTGAGCGCCCAGATCACCGGCGAGTTGAACCAGTCGAGATCCTTGCCCTTGTCGAGCATGATCTGCAGCGCGCCCACCCAGACGACCAGCGAGATGAGTCCCACCTTGTCGACCGGCAGCTTGCGCGACGGTGTTTCGCGTTTGCGGTACAGCGCCCAGATCACCGCGGCGGCGAACAGGCCAATGGGTACGTTGACGTAGAAGACCCACGACCAGCTGTAGTTATCGGTGATCCAGCCACCGAGAGCCGGCCCGGCAATCGGTCCAACAGTGGCGGTCATCGCCCACAGCGACAGCGCGCTGGAGCTTTTATTCTTCGGAAACGAGGAGAGCAGGAGTGCTTGCGAAAGCGGCACCAATGGACCCGCCACCGCGCCTTGCACGACACGCGCCAGCAGCAGTAAAGGCAAGGTCGGCGCGAAGCCGCACGCCGCGGACGACAGCACGAACAGCACGATGGCGACCACGAATAGCTTGACCTGGCCGACCCGTTGCGTGAGCCAGCCGGTCAGTGGAATCGACACCGCGTTGGCGGCGGCGAACAGCGTGATGACCCACGTGCCTTCATCGACCGACACGCCGAGGTCGCCGGAGAGGGTCGGAATCGCGACGTTGGCAATCGACGAGTCCATCACCGTCATGAAGGTGGCGAGGGCGACCGCGAACGTGCCGAGCGCGAACTGCCAGCCGGTCAATGGCGCCGGCGGGTTCGCCTTGTTGGGCGGGTTCATGTTGGATCCTTTGAGAGGCTTGATGACCGGCCGTGATCAAGCCCGTCGCCGGGTATCTGATTTGTCAGATACCCGGTTAAAAAAGAGGCGCATCGAACGTGCGCCTGCCGCCAGGGTGCGCTACGCAGCCGCGATGGCTTCTCGTGCGCCGGCGAGGGCGGCGTTGGCGACATCCGCACCCATGGCGAGGCCTTCGGCGTAGATGAAGGTCACATCGGTCATGCCGAGGAAACCGAGGAAGGTCTGCAGATACGACGTGTGGGTATCGTCCGGCGTGCCGACATACTGACCGCCGCGTGCCGTGACGACGAAGACCTTCTTGCCCGTCACGAAGCCTTCCGAACCCTCGGCCGTGTACTGGAACGAAAGACCCGCGCGCGAGATGAAGTCGAAGTACGTCTTCAGTTGCGACGAGATGCCGAAGTTGTACATCGGTGCGCCGATCACGATGATGTCGGCCGCTTTCAGTTCGTCGATCAGCGCCTCGCTGCGCGCGGAGATCGCAGCTTGTTCCGGCGTGCGTTGGTCGGCCGGGGTGAAAAATGCGCCGAGGATCGAATCGTCGAGATGGGGCAGCGGTTCAGCTTGCAGGTTGCGCACGACGAGGTGCGCGCCCGGATTCGATTGTTGCAGCTTCTCGGTCAGCTCGTTGACGAGCAGGGTCGATTGCGCGCCTTGCGAGCGGGCGGCGGAGTTAACTTGGAGGATGGTGGTCATGATGGGTCCGATATCTGGCGAGTGGCCGTTGACGACAGGAGTTGCCACACTACCCATGTCCCGCGCGTTGCGGTAGCTCCGTCCCGGGCGAATCTGTGTCGCCGAATCAGCAACGCCACTTGCAGATCGCGCCTTCAAGCCAGTCGCTACGGCCGCCGCGCGTCCATCATGACCCGCAGTTTACGGACGGTTGTGGGTGCCGAAATGTTCGATCAACATGTCGATGAGCACGCGCACCTTGCGAGGCGGATGCGCGCCAGGAGGGCGGACCACATAAATGCCAGCCTCCGGAACGGGGAAATTGCGCATGATCGGAACCAGCGCGCCGGAGGCCACGTGCTCGTCGGTCAGAAAATCGGGCAGTGACGTAATGCCGAGTCCGGCGACCGCAGCAGCGACCAGCGCGTGACCATTGTTCGCGTTGAAGCGCCCGCGCGGATTGACGGTGACGACCTTGCCGTCGTCAATGAATCGCCATGTTTCGGCGTGCTGGAACAGCGACTCGTGATTCATGATGTCGTCGGGAGTCTGAGGTTCTCCATGCGTTTGAATATAGCCCGGGCTCGCCACCAGCTTGCCGAAGATGGGACCGATACGCCGCGCGATCAGATTGGAATCGGCGAGATGGCCGATGCGGATGGCGGCGTCGAAGCCTTCGTTGACGACATCGACGAAATGATCGCTGAACGAAGTCTGAAGATGCAAAAGAGGATGCCGTTTTGCCAGCTCGGCAAGCAGCGGCGCCAGGTGGGTTGCGCCGAACGACACGGGTGCCGCGATTCTAAGGCGTCCACGCAGTTCGCCAGCGGGCAGGATCGTTTCTCGCGCCAGATCCATGTCGGTGCAGATACGTGCGGCGTATTCACGAAACGTGGCGCCGGCTTCCGTCAAGGTTGCGCCGCGCGTAGTGCGCGACACGAGTTGCACGGACAACTCGCTTTCCAGCCGCGCGAGCCTGCGACTGACGACGGATTTGGACAGGCCCAGCCGCCGCGCAGCGGGCGTGACACCGCCAGCGTCGGCGACCTCAACGAACGTTTGCAGATCTTCAATGTCGAGCATGCTCGTTCTCGTGTTGTGCTCAAGCGGTCTGGCGTGACGCGCGCCGATCCCTTTTCCTGAGCATGATCGGGACAGTCTACGTTCTATGGATTCGCAGTGACGCGCGGGTAGTGACGGTTTTGGGACATTTCCAGCCTGTTTCAAGCCATCGTGCGTCAATCCTCAAATTTTTGTGTATACGTGAGGTCCAACGGCTTTTGCCGCGCAAAGCTCTGCAATCAGGGCAGCGGTCGGGCAAGAATTCGCAAATCCGGCTACGCTATGTGCGACTGTTGCCCTCGTATCGAACCGGTGATGCAACAGATCGTCATCATCAAGAGGAAAGCAATGAAACAACCCATCAAAATCGATTTTGTCTCCGATGTCGCGTGCCCTTGGTGTGCTGTCGGTTTGTCCTCGCTGCAGCTTGCGCTGTCGCGACTGGGCGATGTGGTCGAGCCCGAACTTGTCATGCATCCGTTCGAACTGAATCCGCAGATGGTCGACGAAGGCGAAGACCTGATCGAACATATCGGCAAGAAATATGGGCGCACGCCCGCGCAGGTCCTGCAGGCGCAAGCCGAACTGCGGCAGCGCGGCGCGGATGTGGGGTTCGCCTTCGGCACGCGTAAGCGCATCTATAACACCTTCGACGCGCATCGCCTGATGCATTGGGCCGGTATCAAAGGCAAACAGGTGCAGCTCAAGGAAGCGCTACTGAAGTCTTATCATGGCCAGGGCAAGTCCACGAGCGACCATGACGTTCTGGTCGAAGCGGCGGAATCCGTGGGACTGGACGGCGCCGAGGCGCGCGCGATTCTGCAAGGCGGCGACTATGCCAATGAGGTGCGCGCAGAAGAAGAGAAATACCAGGCAATGGGCATCCATTCAGTGCCGTCGATCATCTTCAATGGCCAATACCTGCTGACTGGCGCACAACCTGCCGAATCGTTCGAGAAGGCCATCCGGCAGATTCTGGCCGACGCGTAATGTGACCCGGCATCGTCGCCGCACTGTGTGGTGCGACGCTGCCTAAGCGGGCTACGCCCCCACGCGAATACACGCCACCCTGCGCTCACCGGTCCCGCGCGAGATGGATTGCGGCACCGCCTCCGCGCACGCGCCGATCGCCTCAGGGCAGCGCGTGCGAAACGCACAGCCTGAAGGCAGATTCAACGGCGAGGGCATCTCGCCCGTCAGCACCGCATGCTTACGCGTGCGCTCGGTGGCAGGATCGGGCCTCGGCACGGCCGACAACAAAGCCCGCGTATAAGGATGCTGCGGCGAGCCATAGACTTCTTGCCGCGTGCCAAGCTCCATCACGCGCCCGAGATACATCACCAATACGCGTTGACTGATGGCTTTGACGACAGCGAGATCATGCGCGACGAACAGCAACGAAAGCCGCAACTCGCGCTGCAGATCGCGCAGCAGATTCACGATCTGCGCCTGAATCGAAACATCCAGCGCCGACACCGGTTCATCGCAGATCACCAGTTGCGGTTCACCCACCAACGCCCGCGCAATTCCGATCCGTTGACACTGTCCGCCTGAAAACTCGTGCGCATAGCGCGCCAGATGATGCGCGCCGAGCCCTACGCGTTCGAGCATCGTCACCACACGCGCGTGCGTCTCGTCGCGGCCAAGCCCGGGGCGTTGAACCTTGAGCGGTTCGGTGACGATCTGCTCGATCGTCATGCGCGGATCGAGCGACGCGAGGGGATCCTGAAACACCATCTGCACGTCCTTGCGCAGCCGCTCCATCGCCGCAGCCGGCCGCCGCCCCTCACTGACCGTCTCGGTATCGCGCCAACGCACGCTGCCTTGCGTCACAGGTGTCAGCCCGATGATGGCGCGCGCCAGCGTCGACTTGCCGCAACCCGACTCACCCACGAGCCCGACCGCCTCGCCACGGCGAACCTCGAACGACACGCCGTCCACCGCGCGTAACGTGGCCTTCGACGACCACGGATACGCGCCGCGCGGCACGCGGAAGTTGACCTTCAGATCGCGCACCGTCAGCATGGGTTCGGCCACCGCGCCGCCGCGCATATCGGCGCTGCCCAGCGGCTGTTCAGCCGTCACATTATCCATCTCCACCGTCCTTTGCGTCGCCGTCTCACTCACCGCACCACCTCCATCATTTCGCCGACCGGCATCAGACACGCGCGCCAACCTGCCGTCTTGCCGACAATCGGTTCGAGTTCAGGACGCGTGCTGCGGCAGCGGTCGTTCGCCAGCGTGCAGCGCGGTGCAAACGCGCAGCCTTCGATGGCCTCGCCCGGCGCCGGCGGATTGCCCGCAATCGTGCGCAGCGGCGCGTCGATGTCGTGGCTGCCGCCGTCGTCGATGCGCGGCAGGGCGTCGAGCAGCCCGCGCGTGTACGGATGGGTCGGATGCCCGAACAGCGCCTCAGCACTCGCGCGCTCCACGGTGCGGCCCGCGTACATCACCATCACGTCGTCAGCGAGTCCTGCTACGACGCCCATGTCGTGAGTGATCAGAATAATCACCGTCCCGAGGTCGCGATTCAGCTCGCGCAGCAATTCGATGATCTGCGCCTGCACGGTGACGTCGAGCGCGGTGGTCGGTTCGTCGGCGATCAGGATTTCGGGTTCGGTCAGGAGCGCCGTGGCGATCGTCACGCGCTGACGCATGCCGCCGGAAAACTCGTGCGGATAGCGGTCGATCCGTCGCGCGGCATCCGGAATCCACACCCGTTGCAAGGCCTCGATGGCCTTCTGGCGTGCTTCGCGCCGCGAGACGCCGCGGTGCAGTTGCAAGGCCTCGGTCATCTGGCGCTCGACCGTCAGAAACGGGTTGAGCGAGGTCATCGGATCCTGAAACACCATGCCGATGCGATCGCCGCGAATCTGGTTCAGTTCGCGCTGGTTCAGCGTGAGCAGATTGCGTCCTGCGTAAAGCGCTTCGCCGGAGCTCTGGCCGTTGCCAGGCAGCAGACCGAGCAGCGCCATCACCGTCTGACTCTTGCCCGAGCCCGATTCGCCGACGATGCCCAGCGTCTTGCCCTTTTCCAGCGTGAACGACACGCGTTGCACCGCATCCACGGGCGAGGCGTCGCGTCGCGTGAAACGCACGCCCAGATCTTTTACTTCAAGCAACGCCATCTCACCGCTCCTTGGTATCGAGCGCGTCGCGCAGCCCGTCGCCGACAAAGTTCACGCAGTACAGCGTGACGCACAGCATCACCGCCGGGCACAGCAGCAGCCACGGCATCGACTCCAGTTTTTGCGCGCCGTCGTTGATCAGCACGCCCCAGCTCGTCATGGGTTCCTGCACGCCGAGGCCGAGAAACGACAGCACGGATTCGGTGAGCACGATGCCCGGCACCGTGACCGTGGCGTACACCACGACCACGCCGAGCAGGTTCGGCACGATGTGCCGCAGGATGATCCCAGGGGTGCTCACGCCGGTGGCGCGCGCGGCGTCGATGAACTCGCGGGTGCGCAGCGACAGCGTCTGGCCGCGCACCACGCGCGCCATGTCGAGCCACGAGAACGCGCTGATCGTCAGCACCACCAGGTAGAAGGAGCGGCCAAGCAGCGTCATCATCAGGATGGCGATCAGCATGTAGGGAATCGCATACATCATGTCGACGATACGCATCATCACCGCGTCGGTGCGTCCGCCGATATAGCCGGACGTCGCGCCCCACGCGACGCCGATCAAACCGGACACCAGCGTGCCGAGCAGCCCGACCTCGAGCGACACGCGTCCGCCGGCGAGCGTGCGCACCAGCAGATCGCGGCCCAGCTCGTCGGTGCCGAACCAGTGCTGGCCGAGCAGCGTCGGCGCCATGCTGATGGCGCCCCAGTCGTTGGCGGCCGGGTCGTTGGACAGAAACAGCGGACCCGCGAAGCAGGCCACGATAATCAGCGCGAGGATCACCAGACTGGCGAGCGCGGCGCGATTGCGCAGAAAGTGCCGGCAGGCCAGTTCAAACGGACTGCGCGAGCGCCGCGGGGCGGCACTCGCCGTGGACGCCGCGGCGGAAGAGGAAGTGTTCATGAGGTCTCTATCGAAGTTCGAAGATCAAGGCGGGATCCGTTCACGGGATCTCAGTAGCGGATGCGCGGATCGAGCCACGCATACGCCAGATCGACGAGCAGGTTGAACACGACAGCCGCGACGGTGGTGAGCACCACGAGCCCAAGCACCAGCGTGTAATCGCGGTTGATGGCGCCGTCCACCACCAGTTGCCCGAGACCCGGCAAGGCAAATACCGACTCCGTGACCACCGCGGCGGTAATCGACGAAATGCAGATCGAACCGAGCAGCGACACCACCGGCATCAAGGCGGGCTTGAGCGCGTGGCGCAGCACGATCACATGACCGGGTATGCCCTTCGCGCGTGCGGTCCGGATGAAGTTGCCCGACAGCACTTCGATCATGCTGCCGCGCATCACTCGCGCAATCGACGAGACGTTGATGATGACCAGCAGCGCCATCGGCAGCACGCGATAGTGCCAGCCGCCGTCGCCCCAGCCGCCCGCGGGCAGCCAGCCGTGACCGTCCGAGCGTTTCAGCAGGATCGCGAACACCCACACCAGCACCGGACCGAGCACGAACGGCGGAATCACATTGCCGATATTGCCCAGCAGCATGACGATGCGATCGGTGATGCCGTTGCGGCGAACCGCCGCCGCCGTGCCGAGCAGCACGCCGATCACCAGCGCGATCGGCACCGACAGCCCGCCCACGCCGAGACTCACCGGCAGCGCCTTGCCCACCAGATCGTTGACGGACCAGTCGACGTAGCGCACCGACGGCCCGAGATCGCCATGCAGCAGTGCGTTCAGATACAGCAGGTACTGCTTCCAGAGCGGCTGGTCGAGGTGATATTTCGCATTGAGGTTGGCGAGCGTGGCCGCGGACAGGTGCTTTTCCGTGTCGAACGGACCGCCTGGGGTCGCGTGCAACATCAGATAGCAGACCGTAATGACGGCCAGCACGGTCGGAATGACCCACAGGGTGCGGCGCAGAGCGTAGGCGAACATGGCGGATCCGGTTACTTCGTTAGTCGGCAGTCGGTAGTCGAGGTTTAGTGAGCCAGCAGGTACATGTCCTGCGAGGCACGCTGGTCGACGTAGTTGGTCGCCTGGTAGCCGCCTACATAAGGCTTCACGAGCCGGTCGGCGCTGTACTGGAACAGCGGGATCAGCGGCGTTTCGCTCATGGCCAGATTGTGTGCCTGCGTCAGCAGCGCGGTGCGCTTCGGGTCGTCGATCTGGGCGTTGCCCTGATCGATCAGCGCGTCGACCTTCGGGTTGCAGTAATGCAGGTCGTTCTGCACGCTGCTGCAGCGAAGCTGATCGAAGTACGACATCGCGTCGTTATAGTCGACGAACCAGCCATCGCGCGAGGCTTGCACCTTGCCCGCATGGCGTTCGCTCAGCAGCACCTTGTATTCGACGTTTTCCAGCTTCGCATTGACGCCCAGATTGGTGCGCCATTGCGAGGTCGTGAAGAGTGCCACCTTCTTGTGCAGATCGTTCGTGTTGTACGTGAGCGTGAAGGTGAGCGGGTGGGTATCCGAATAGCCCGCTGCCTTCAGCAGGCCGCGCGCATAGTCCACCCGTTTGGCCATCGGCCAGCTCGCCCACTCCGGGGTATAGACGGCGGCGCCCTTGGTGCCATTGGCGATCAGGCCGTACATCGGCACTTCCCCGGCCTGAGTGAGTTTCGAGGTGAGCAGGTCGCGGTCGATCACCATCGAAAGCGCCTGTCTGACACGCGGGTCATGGAAGGCCGGATCGCTGTTGTTCAGGCTATAGAAGTACGTTGCAATCTGCACGCCGGTCTGGAGTTCCTTGCCGAACTGCTTGCTGACCTGCGCGTAGATGCCCGACGGAATCGCATACGTGTAATCGATCTGGCCGGACTGATACATGCGCATCGCCGTCTCGTCGCTTTCCACCGGCACGTAGGTCACTTTCGTGATCACGACGTGTTGCGCATTCCAGTAGTTGTTGTCCTTGACGAGCACGATGCGGTTATTCGGCTCCCAATCGGTCAGCGAGTACGGACCGTTGCTCACCATGTTGCCCGGGCGCGTCCAGCTATCGCCGAACTTGTCGACGGTGGCCTTGTTCACAGGTGCCAGGGCCGGCATGGCGGCCAGTTCGGTGAAGAAAGCGGTCGGCACTTCGGTCTTGACCTCGAGCGTGTACGGATCCACCGCCCGTGCGCCCAGCGACGTGAGCGGCGCCTTGCCCGCGAGGATCGTCTTCGCGTTCTTTACGAACTCCAGCAGGATCGTATATTTCGAGCCCGTTTTCGGGTCCAGCACGCGCTGCCAGGCGTAGACGAAATCTGCGGCGGTGACCGGCTGGCCGTTGCTCCACTTCGCATCGTGACGCAGCTTGAACACCCAGGTGTCGGGCGCCGTGCGCGTCCACGATTCCGCCACGCCAGGCACCACCGCGCCCGAGGCGCTGATGCGAGTGAGACCTTCGAACAGGTCGAGGCCGATGGTGTCGCCTGTCCACGATTCGATATGGGCCGGATCGAGCGATTCGACTTCGGTCGGCACCTGCCGCGTCATTTCCTGCTTCGCGGCGAGCGTGGTGCCGGGCGGCACCGTGATCGCCATCGCCGCGCCGGCAAAGGTGAGCGTAATCGCTGAGAACACCGCGGTAAGGGAATGCGACAGTTTCATGGCCTGTTCAGGAAGAAGAAGGTTAAGGGGAGTCCGCGCTTCGTGACTCAGCACGAAGCGCCCTGGAAAAGAAAAGCGCGCGGTCGCAGCCACACGACGGCAATCACCGGCAATCAGCGGGCGATGAACCGTCCCGGCCCGCAAGCGGGCGAGGCTGTCTGGAAGGAAAGGGCGTGTCAGGCGGCAGGGGCGGACGCGCAACTGCGCGGCTCGCGCGGCGGGGCGCTGCAGTGGGCACCGGCGGCTGGCTCGTGGATGAGTGCCGCGTTGCCATCGCGTTCATGGATGACTCGAAGTCTTGCCACATCACTATGGGCGTTCCGCCGGTTCGTCGTCCGGCGGCCGATACCACTTGCATACGTTTCACTTACGATTCTTCCTGTCGTTGAAGCCACAACCCGGGATGAACTGCGCCTCGACGCACGAGCCATGCGTCAGCAGTCATGCGCGTGGTCCGGCAAGCGTGTTGCCGTTGACGCGCAGCATTCGTGATCGAAAGTCCCATCAGCAGGTCGCGCCGATTGTGTCGGCAGCCTGCAGGTTTGAGGCGACGGCCCACGCAACAGAACATGGGCCAAAGCGCGACTCGTTCCCCTTCGCGTGGTGCGGGTCTGCAAAGATGACCGCGCGGTCGAAAGGGTATGGCGCTTATATCACGCCGAAACACTCTGCGTTTTTGTAAACACGGAAACTAGAGGGAATCATCTATCGCTTCCTCGCGCAGTGCGTGAAGCGGTTCGAGCCGGAGGTTTCAGTGGGCCTTCAGCGCCCTTACGGCTCGACTGAAACTGATCGCTTCAGACAGCGCAGCGCAAAGATCGAGCGGCTGTTCTGAAAGCCAGGTAGCCGGTAAAGCTTGCGACGCAAGAATGATTCGTAGCCTTCGGTGCCGGCCACCGCCACCTTGATCAGATAGTCGTACTCGCCCGACACGAGGAACGCCTCGACGACCTCCGGCAGATCCGCGAGCGCGTCGCCGAAGCGCTCGAGGGTGCGTTCGTCGTGCTTGTCGAGCGTCACCTCGATGATGACGGTATCGGGCAGGCCCAGCGCTTTCTGGTTGAGCAGCGCCGCGTAACCTTCGATCACACCCGCGTCTTCGAGCGCGCGCAGGCGGTTCCAGCAAGGCGTCGCCGACAGGCCGACACGCTCGGCCAGTTTGGCGTTGGACAGGCGGCCGTCGCTGCGCAGTTCGCGCAGGATTCGCTGATCGATGGCGTCGAGTTTCATGTCGTCCTCCAATGGACTCGCCCAGCGCGTCACCGGGCAGACGATTCATCTTTGATTTTCGCTTTCAGTAGTCGTTGCTTCTGGCGTGGCTCGCATGATGCCAGATAAACAGAAGAAATCCCCAGAATTGGCCACATACACTCTTGCGGTCGAGGCGCCGCCATCACGCAAGCGCTGCGCCTCGCCCTGACTCCGCATGCTGCCGCGATCCGGACAGCATGCGGTGAGGCGCGAAGCCATCGCTTCGCGTTGACGCTGAACTCTCCGCCCACAAGGAAGGAATACTGATGGACCGACTGACGACCACCGCCGCCGGCACGCTTTTCGGATTGCATGGCGAACCTGCCCACGAACGTATCGTGCTCGCCACCGACGCCGCTTCCGGACTGCAAGCCATTGTCGCCGTCTACAGCACGGCACGCGGCCCTGCATTCGGCGGCTGCCGCTACTGGCAATACGCATCCGACCACGAGGCGTACAACGACGCCCTGCGTCTGTCGCAAGGCATGGCGTTCAAGAACGCGCTCGCCGATCTGCCGTTCGGCGGCGGCAAGGCCGTGATTCTGCGCCGCCCGGAAGCGCTCGATCGCGCGGCGCTGTTCAAGGCGTTCGGCCGGCTGGTGGACTCGCTGGAAGGCATCTACATCACCGCTGAGGACGTCGGCACGACCGCCGACGACATGCGCGCCGTGCAAGGCGAAACCCGCTACGTGAGCGGCATTCCGCGCGCCAACGACGTGTATGGCGGCAACCCGTCGCCGCGCACCGCGTACGGCGTGTTTGTCGGTCTGCTGGCAGCCGTTGAAGCGGCGCTCGGGCGCACCACGCTCGACGGCGTTTCGGTGGCCGTGCAAGGGCTCGGCTCAGTAGGCTGGGATCTGTGCGAACGTCTGCATCAGGCCGGCGCGCAACTGATCGTGGCGGATATCGACGCCGCCAGAACCGCCCTCGCGCAACAACGCTTCAACGCGCGCGTGGTAGGGACCGCAGAGATCACGGGTGTCGAGGCTGACGTCTTCGCGCCGTGCGCGCTGGGCGGTTCGATCACGGAATCGGTCGCCGCGCACTGCCGGTTCAAGGTGGTCGCGGGCGGCGCGAACAACCAGTTGCTGTCGCTTGCCGAAGGCGACGTCCTGCATCGGCGCGGCATTTTCTATGCGCCGGACTTCCTCGTGAACGCGGGCGGCATCATCAGTTGCGTGCGGGAATACGAGGGCTCGGGAGAAGAGCAGTCGGTACTCGCCGAAGTCGCGAAGATCGGCCCGCGTGTCTTCGAACTGGCTGAACGCGTGAAAGCCACCGGCATTGCGCCGGCACGCGCCGCGGTGGCGTGGGCACGCGAAAAGATGGTGACTGGCTGACGTAAAGCGTCGCGCCTGCAGCGCAATCCATGCGTTAGCGCTAGCGGCTCATATGCTGTAGCGCATCGCGCATCGGTTGACTCGAAATGATGATCGGGCCGGTGAACGGCGTATCCAGATCGACGATCACGTACACCGCCGACGCGATCGACAACGCCCCCAAGGTAATCATGACCAGCGCCAGCGCGTTGCGCGGCGCAATCAGCCCGAAGCTGAGGAAGATGGCGCACAGCCAGAATGTCAGCGTTTTGAAGAATGGCTGGGAAATCGTGCTGTGAGCCTCTTCGATCAGTTTCCAGCGCGCATGCACGATCGCGTCGAACTGGTCGAGGCTCTGATCCAGCAGCCGCTGGTGAAAGATGTCCGGCGCCGACATCTGCCGCAACTTCTGACCGGCGAGATTGAGCATGTCGCCAAGCCGCGTGTCCTCGAGTTTCTCCGAGTTGTTTTCCGCCGGCAGGTCCTTCGGATAGTAATCGCCGACAGGCTGCGGCTCGGACGGCCAGGTGCTGGCGATGGCCGCGGCCGTATACGCGCGCAGCAGTTGGCGCACCTCGCTCGCCTCCGGCCCGTATTGACGCAAGGTGCTGTTGAGCTGGATCAGGTCTGCGGCGTAGGTGCGAAAGTCGTTGCCGACGGTGTCGAAGCCGTTTTTCGCGGACGCCGTCATCAGTCCCAGCACGAGGGCGGCGAAGGTGACGAGCATGCCCATCACCAACTGGATCAACTGAACGGTTTCGTGGGCCTTGTGTTCTTCCGGCAGCAAGGGTTTCACCAGCACGCCGACTCCCGTGCCGATCAGAAGCAGCACGAACACCAGCAGGGCCGATCCAATCTCGTACATGGCGGGTGACTCCGCGGAACATCGCTTCGCTACTTTCCACCAACTCGAAAGCGGGGACAACCTCGGGGAGTCCCGGGCTATTCCTGTTCAGCGTCCCGCCTTTCACGACCTGCGGCGATCTGCGGCAAGACAAGATCAGGCGCAGGGTCCGGTCAAAACCATAAAGTTTTTTTTATATTGGCCGTAGACCATCTGTGTGGTGTTCGCTTAAATTTTAAACATTGAGTTGCGGACCTGGCCGATCGGCTTGGGCGCAGCATGTCTGACCGGACCTTCTCGCTGGCTACCGGTCAGGCCGCCCAACGGAGATCTGTCCATGTTGAACAAGCTGTCGATCCGCGCCTGTCTCACCCTGATGGTCGCCTTTTTCGGGGTCGTCCTGTTGATCGGGGCAGCGGCTGGATTGCTCTCGCTGCGCGCCAGTAACGCCTCCCTGCAGCAGATGTACACGGTGGATACCCCCGCAGTCGCCGATCTGGAAGGCAGCGCCGGTCAGTTGCTGCGTTTGCGCCTGGCGTTGGCGACCTACGCGTCGCTGGTCGACCTGAACGATCAGGACGGCGCCGCAGCGGTTTTGCAGCGCTTCGACCAGTATAGGAAAGTATCGGACGAGCGCCTCGCCCACTATCTGAGCCGCGCCGGTTCGGACAACGAAGAGCAGCATCTCATCAAGGATATGCAGGACAAGCGCGACATCTTCCTGCACGAAGGGATCGAGCCGGCGATGGCCGCGTTGAAGTCCGGCGACAAGACGACCTTCCAGCAACTGCAGGCGCATAAGATGCCTTCGCTCTACAGCGCGTATGAGAAGGCGATGCTCACGCTGGAGCAACTGCAACTGGACCATGGCGCACAACGCTATCAGGACGCGCAGGACCGCTTCTTTGCCGTCAGCGTCGCGGTTGCGGTGGGCATGGTGCTGGCACTGGTGCTGGCGTGCCTCGCGCGGCTGGTGCTGGTGCGGGCGATCGTCCACCCGGTGGATGCGACGATCGGACAGTTTCAGCGGATCGCCGAGGGTGACCTGACCGGCCGCATCGAAGTGATCAGCGACAACGAAATGGGCAAGCTCGCAGCGGCGTTGCGCAAGATGCAGGACTCGCTGATCTCGACGGTCAACACCGTTCGTCAGGGCACCGAATCAATCGACACCGGCGTCAGCGAGATCGCCGCCGGCAACGCCGACCTGTCGCAGCGTACCGAAGAGCAGGCGGCGTCGCTCGAGGAGACCGCGGCAAGCATCGAAGAGCTGACGTCCACCGTTAAACAGACCGCCGAGAACGCCAAGCAGGCGAGTTCGCTGGCACAGGGCGCCTCGAGTCTGGCGGCGCAGGGCGGCGATCTGACCCAGCAGGTGGTCGGCACCATGAATCACATGGTCGACGATTCGCGCCGGATTGCGGACATCGTTGGTGTGATTGAAGGTATCGCGTTCCAGACGAATATTCTCGCGCTCAACGCCGCGGTCGAAGCAGCGCGCGCCGGCGAACAGGGTCGTGGCTTTGCGGTGGTTGCGAGCGAAGTGCGCTCGCTCGCCCAGCGCAGTGCGGGCGCCGCCAAGGAGATCAAGACGCTGATCGACGATTCGAATGCGCGCGTGCAAACCGGTGCGCAACTGGTCGAACGCTCGGGCTCGACGATGACCGAAATCGTCAACGCCATTTCGCGCGTGAGCGCGATCATGGGCGAGATTGCAGCCGCGGCGACGGAGCAGAGCACGGGCATCGATCAGGTCAATCTCGCCGTCGCGCAGATGGACGAAGTCACCCAGCAGAACGCGGCGCTCGTCGAGCAAGCAGCGGCGGCGGCCAGTTCGCTGGAAGATCAGGCGCGTCGTCTGACTGCGGCGGTCGCGGTGTTCCGCACGGATTCAACCGCAGCGGGCGCCCGCGCGCGTCTGGTAACAGGCAAGCTGCGTACGGACACGCGCCGGACAGAACCGGTCGCGGCGTAAGCCGACTCGCGCTGAAGGGCGGCGTGCTCACGCCGCCCGAAGGGTTTCGCCATCAAGGCTGCGCCGCGTAGTACTTCGCCAGCCCGTCAATTTCCTGCTGCGTCAGATGCCGCGCCACGTTGCGCATCTGCTCGTCGATGTCGTTGCGACGTTCACCGCTCGCGAAGTGCTGCAGTTGCGTGGCCAGATAGATCGACGACTGGCCGCCAAGCCAGGGTGCGGCGCCCTTGCGATCGAGCTGGCCGTGACACGCGGCGCACGGCGCGATGTTGCGCATCGGGTCGCCTTGCATGGCCAGCCTGACCGCGTCGGCATATTGAGCCGAGTCGGTCGCGCCGGGTTCGGCCGGCGCGGCGCGCGTCAGCGAGGCGTAATACGCGGCCAGATCGTGCAGGTCCTGATCGCTGCGGTTGCGGATGATCGGCTGCATGATGGCACTCGTGCGCATCCCGCTCTGATAATCGCGCAGCTCCTTGTAGATCACATCCGCGTACTGACCGGCGAGCGCCGGAGCCGTGACCTGCACGGTGCCGAGCACGCCGTGACACATCGAACAGTTCTGCGTCGCGATGGTCGCTCCGCGGCCGATGGAAACCGGATCGGCGCTCACACGGCGCGGCGGCGGCAATACCACCACCTCGCTCGGCGCCGGACCCGCGACATTGGTGCCGCCGCCGTACCAGCTCGACGGCGTCCCTGCCGCGCTGCAGATGGTCGCCCACAAGCCGCGTCCGCTGAAATCGCCGTTGACCGACGGTAGCCAGATAAAGCCGATCAGGATGGCAATCACCGCGAGCGCGAGTATGCCGCCCACGCTTCTCACGAACCATGGGTTGCTGACGCTGAAGACGGGTTCCTGATTCATCGCTGGGCTCCGACGGCGACCGCCGGCACGGAGGTCTGCGGCAGCCGCAATAACTGCACGATCGGCACGCTGTAGTTGACGACCGTCAGCGCGATCATCAGCGTGACCCACAACCCGAAGCTGTTCAGCGCGGCGGGGACGTGATCGACCGGATGGATGGCGAGACTGAAGCGGAATTCCTTTGGCGGCGCGGGCGGCCCGAACTGCGATTTCGCCAGAATGTAGACGAACAGCACGCCGGAGATCACCAGCAGGAATCCGCCGAACGCCGACATCGCCACCCAGATGGCCTGCTGATCGATACCGGGCGCGCTGTAGTCGTAATAGGCCATGCGCCGTGGCGCGCCGAGCAGTCCCACGTAGTGCCACGGCAGCGTCACGACCATCATGCCGATGAACCACAGCCACAGTTGCGTGCGCACCAGACTCAGCGAACACAACGCGCGTCCCGTCAGCTGCGGCCACAGTTCATAGGCGATGGCGAAATACATGATCACGATCGCGCCGCCGAAGATCAGATGGAAATGGCCGGTGACCCACTGCGTGTTATGGATGGTCGAATTCAACTGATAGCTCATGTTGATCAGGCCACCCGCGCCGCCCAGACCCAGCATCACGAAGGAGAACGCCAGCACCAGCATCATCGGATTACGCCACGGCAGCGCGCTCAGCCAGCCGAACGCGCCTTTACCGCCGCGCAGACGTCCGGCGATTTCCACCGACGCGCAGATCGTGAACACGGTGAGCAGCGTCGGCACCGACACCATCCCCGTGAAAACCGCGTGCAGGAACTTGAACCCTGCGCCCACCTGCGGATCCGCGAACAGATGGTGAATGCCGATCGGCATGGCGAAAATCAGGAACATGATGAACGACACGCGCGCCATCGAATCGCTGTACAGGCGCCCGCCGATCGCGCCCGGCACGATCGTGTAGTAAGCGATGTAGGCAGGCACGAGCCAGAAGTAGACGATGGCATGCAGCGTCCACGAGAACAGCACGCGCGAGAGGCCGGCATCGACGGTATGGGTCCAGCCAAACGCAACCGGCAGGATCTGCAGCAGGATTTCCACGGCCGCGCCGACGGCGGTCCATGCCCACAGATAGGCGCCCGCCACGTTGGCGAACATCGCCAGCGGCACGGGCTTGCCGGGATTGCCCCGCTTCCAGACGCGCAGGTTCACATGCATGAGCGCGACCCAGATCCACGAGCCCACCACCACCAGCACGACGCCGATGTAATAGAGCGCACTGCCGATCAGCGGCGGATAGAACGTGTAGAGCACCGACGCCTGGCCCATCGACACCGGCACCATCGCGACGACCGCGCCCACTGCCAGCACGAAGAACGCGGCCCATGCCCATTTGAGTCCCACCAGCGGCTGGCGCAGCGCGAGTTCGACGATGGCATAGCCGAAGCCCATCGCGACGAGCGTCGGCATCACGTAGCCCATCACCGTGCCGTGCGCCGTCACCGAACGATAGTAGTGCTCGGGATTGCCCACCCAAGGCAGCAACGGGCTGCGCACCAGCATCTGCCACGAGCCGAGAAAGAGCGCCAGCAGAAACGTAATGAAGGCGAGCCAGAAGTGCGCGAGAACGAGTCGCTTAGCGAGAAACACAGCTCAGCCTCCTTGATTGTCGTGCCTGCTCGAGGAAGGCGGCCTTGTCGATCACCTTCACGTGCGCCCACATGGTCTGATGACCCAGACCGCAGAATTCATGACAGGGCATCAGATGATCGCCAGGATGCGCGAAGCTCGTGGCGAGCGTCGAGATGTAGCCAGGCACGACCATCGTGTTGATGTTGGTGTCCGTCACCAGCAGCCCATGCACGACGTCCGCGCTGGTGGTGCGGAAAGTGACCGGCGTGTCGGTGGGGACCAGCAGGCATTGCGGCGTGAACGAATACTGCTGCGCGATGAAGCGTACGACGACCGAGCCGTCCGCTTCGACTGCGGAACCCAGGTTGTCCTCGACGAATTCGCCGGAGAGTTGCAGGCGGGTGGGATCGACGGTTTCGACGCGCGACGGCGGCATCATGGCCCAATGCAGGCCCGAAAACACGACCACGACCAGCATGAACAGGATCAGCCCCGACGCGAAGATCGCCCAGCGCCGTTCGGCGCGCAGCGCGACCGCATGGCCGCTATCCGGATCCTCAGGAGAAGGAGTGGCCATGATCAGTGAACGACCCCGCGCGGCAAAAACACGAACAGATAGAAGCCGACCCAGATCGCCATCACGACCAGGGTGGCAACACCGGCTACCGCTATCGCGCCGTGCGGTCCGGCCGCCACCACGCGTTCGATCTCCTCATCGGAGGGCGGCGCGGCGTTCAGGTTGTCCTTGTCTTCCATTTGACCCCTCTGCGCTACAACGGCTACAACGTCTGGAAAGGCTTACGCCGGCGCGTGGCTGGCCGGGTGCATGACCCCACGCATGGTCACGCGCATGGCTCAATGCAGCGGCGCCTTGCGCAGTTCGTTGACCTCACGATCCGTCACGGGCGCGCCATGATTGCCCCACGCAGTGCGAATGTAGGTCACCACGGCAGCCGCGTCCGTGTCGCTCAGTTCCTGGCCGAACGGCGGCATCCCGTACGGTTCGGGATTGCGTTGCGTCCCCGGCGGAAAACCGCCGTTCAGGACGATCCGGATCGGATTGACGGCCGAATTCATTTCAATCGACTGGTTGCGCGCGAGCGGAGGGTAATGCTGCACGTGACCTTCGCCATTCTGGCCGTGACACAGCGCGCATTTGTTCGCGTAGATCTGGCCGCCGAGTTCGAACACGCGGGTGTTGGTCGGCGCGGACGGTCCGCTCTTGCGGCCGGGGTCGTTGTCCGGCAGTGTCTTCAGATAGGCGGCCATGGCCTTGATGTCGTCGTCGGTCATGTACTGCAGGCTGTGATAGGTGACCTCGGCCATCGGACCGTATACGGCGCCGCGATCGGAGATCCCGGCCTGCAGCAGATCGACGACGTCCTTCACGCTCCAGTCGCCAAGGCCGCCGTCCTTGTCGGAGGTGAGCGACGGGGCGTACCAGTTCTGTACCGGGATCAGTCCACCGGCGAACTGGTCGCGCCGCGACGAGCCGCCGAGCAGGTTGATCTTCGTGTGACATAACGTGCAGTGACCGAGGCCTTCCACCAGGTAGGCGCCACGATTCCATTCGACCGAGCGCGTAGGGTCAGGCTTATATTCGCCTTCGCGGAAATACAGCGTGCGCCAGCCGAGCAGCAGCTTGCGCTGGTTGAAGGGGAATTTCAGCGCCTGCGGGTGGCTGGGTTCGCGCACGGGTGGCACAGAGCGCAGATACGCGAAGATTGCATCGGAGTCCTCGCGGGTGACCTTGGTGTATTGCGCGATGGGCATGGCCGGGTAGAGCAGTTTGCCGTCCGGAGTGATGCCGGTGCGCATCATGTGAAAGAACGCGTCCGCGCTCCAGGCACCGATGCCGTACTGCGCGTCCGGACTGATGTTCGGCGAATAGAGCGTGCCAAACGGCGTCTCCATGGCGAGGCCGCCGCCGAACATCTTGCCGCGCGGCGCGGTGTGGCAGGCAATGCAGTCGCCGGCGCGGGCGAGATATTCACCGCGCTTGACGATGTCGGGGTGGGTGTCGGGCGCTGCGGCTACCGGTGTTGCCGTTGTCGTCGCCGCCGCTGACGCGCTGGCTGCCGTGTCGGTTTGGGCGAACGCGGCGGGCGTCGATGACATCAGCGCGGCGCCTAGCGCCAGCACGACCACGCAGCGAAACAGGTTCGGCCTCATTGCGGTTGACTCCCGCATGCCAACGGCAACGCAGCGACGCTTACCGGCGCGGGTCGCGGATCGTCAGGTCGCGGCTGGCGGGCCAGCCAGCTCGAAACGGCGGTGATGTCCTTGTCAGTCAGTTTCACGGCAATCGAATGCATGCAATCGGGTGCGATGGCATGCCGTGTCCCTGAGCGCCACGTTCCCATCTGCCCGGCAATATAGCTGGCGTGCAGACCGAGCAGGCCGGGGATGCCGGGCTGCGTGCCGGTCAGCCGTGCACCGTGGCAGGCCGCGCAAGCGGGCAGCTTGCGGGCGGGGTCGCCGTGCGTGACCAGCCGTTCGCCGTACGCGAGCACGGCGGGCGAAACGCTGCCGGTGTCGGCGTTCGGATAGGCCGGCTGCAGATCCGCGAAGTACTGGCTGATCTTGCGCAGATAATCGTCGGGCAGGAAGGCAATCAGATAGCCCATGGGCGGATAGGTGCGACCGCCGTCGCGAAACGAAGACAACTGGTTGAACAGGTAGTCAGCGGGTTTGCCGGCGATGCGCGGGAAGTAGTCGTTGTTGAGCCCCTGGCCCTGCACGCCGTGACAGGAGGTGCAGGCGCGTACGCGCTCGTCCATGGCCGATGGCATGGACGAGCCTGCATCACCGGCGGCGGCGAGCGTCGTGCACGCCCACACGCTGCACACGACAAACAGAATGGACGATCCGATAGTTCTGCAATGCACGCCAAGCCTCGTCGGGGTGAACGCGTGGGTCACGCATATTTTTCATGCACGCAAACGTCGATGCATGACAGCCCTTCAAACCTGCTTTAGAACGCAACAGCGAAACTGGGAACCATCAACGGATGGGTTCAACATAATGCGCAGTGCAAAATAACACCGCAGAATGTTTACTTTTCTGAATAGTTGCCCGCTCGCAGTGGGGGTGCGATCAAGGCTTTGGTTTTGCACGTCCGATTGTGTCGCGCAGCTTCACGAGAGCGGCGATCGCGGCAATCAAGTACGGCGAGATTACCCGCGTTTGCCGCCAGCGGCAACCGGCGTTGCCGGGCCGCTTCTGCGGACACCGGTTAATCATAGGCGGCATCGGGAGCGCTTTCAAACTGGTATTCACGCGCCTGCCTGATGCAGGTCAATCTGGCGCACGCGTACGTGAGACCGCTCAGCTGAACGGTCGTACCAGAGCATTGCGGGCACTGCTGACGCGTTCGCTTTCGCCGGCGCGTCCGGGCAACAGATGAAACTCGACCGACGGCAGCGCAGGCAAGCCGACGCCCGGTGCACACGCAACGACGCCGGGACCGATGGAGGACTCGTTCAGGCAGCCAATGCCGAGCCCCGCTTTCAACGCGAGCTGCAGACCTGCGACACCGGACGCCGAATGGGCGATCAGATAAGGGACTTTGAGTTCGTCGAGCCGTTTGACGACAAAGCGTTGCAACTGGCAGGTGGAAGGCAGCAACACCAGCGGAAAAGGCGTGCTCACATGCGGCGGCGCCTCGGCCGAGATGGCCCACAGCAACTTCTCGCGCCGCACGACGGTGCCAGACGCACGGGCGCTGCCGGTTCCGCTGCCGTTGCCGTGGCGGCGGCTGCCGGGCGTCACGAGGCGCAACGACAGACCGATGTCGAAAGCGGCGTCGGCGCCTGCACTTTCGTCGATCGTGGCGCTTGGTAAAACCGTGACGTGCAGCTTGAGCCGCGGATATTGCTCCGAGAACGTTTTCAGAATGCGGGCGATATCGTGCGGACGATAGTAGTCCGTGATGGCGATACGCAATTCGCCGTCGAGCGAATGGCCTTGCAGGTCTTCAAACGCGGCTTCACTCATGGCGAGGATGCGGCGCGCATGGTCGAGGAGCCGCGCGCCGGCTTGAGTGGCCGTCACACCTTGCTTGCTGCGCACGAACAAGGGCTGACCCGCGCGCGCCTCAAGCTTCTTCAACTGTTCGCTGACGGACGACTGCGACAGGAACACCCGTTCCGAGCCCGCCGACACGCTGCCCGCCTCGGCAACGGCGACAAAGCTGCGCAATTGACCTAAATCGAATCCACGCCAGTTCATGATTCGGAGTTTCCGATGGAAGTGATCTGATCTTCCGTCTTTTCCGATGCTTAGTCCAGCCGTACGATGGCCTCAATTCATCTTTGCTGGAGTCGTCATGGAAGGCACATCCTGGTCCGCTGCACGAGGTGGCCGCCCGCGCGGCGACAGGCACAGGTGGAAGATCCTGGGCGTGGGCTTTGCAGCCAACGCCAGCTTTTCGGCGGCGTTCTCCGGCATCCCGACCACGGCGGTATTCCTGCGCGGCGGTTATCACGTTGGCAACGGCGGCCTTGGCCTGGTGCTCGGAATGCTCGGACTCGGCATCGCCGTCAGCGAATTGCCGTGGGGACTGCTCACCGACCGATGGGGCGACCGGCGCGTTCTCCTGCTCGGCCTGGGCGCGACCGCTGCTGCGCTCGCCGGCATGGCGCTGCGGGTCGTGCCGCGCGGTGCCTATGTTCCCGGTCTGCCCATGCTGGCGCTCGGCCTGTTGCTGGTCGGCCTGCTGGGCGGCAGCGTCAACGGTTCGAGCGGCCGCGCGGTGATGGCGTGGTTTCGCGAGGGCGAACGCGGACTGGCGATGAGCATTCGTCAAACGGCGGTGCCCGCCGGCGGCGGTCTCGGTGCGTTGATGTTGCCGGCGCTGGCTTCGCACTTTGGCTTCGGCACGGTTTATGGCGTGCTGGCATTGCTTTGTGCCGTGACGGCGGCCTTCGCCTGGTGCTGGCTGCATGAACCGGCGGCGTACGAACATGGGGACGCCGCGCGTAACGACGGCGGCGCTGACACCGCGACGATTCGTGCGAACGCCGGTCCGCTGCGCGATATCAGCGTGTGGCGGGTCGCGTCGGGCATCGGCGCGTTGTGCGTCCCGCAACTCGCGGTGCTGACGTTCGGCACGGTCTTTCTGCACGACTTCAACCACGCCGGCGTGCTGCTGATCAGCGCGACGATGGCGTCCGTGCAAACCGGCGCCGCGTTCGCCCGCGTCTGGAGCGGCGCCTGGACCGACCGGCGCGGCAACCGTCGAGCGTATATGCGAGCCTGCAGCCTCGTGACGGCGTTGCTATTTGCGTTGCTTGCCGTGGTGACGGACCTGGCCGGCCCGCACCACGCGGCAATGACGGCGGCGTTCGCCGCACTGGTCGTGCTGGGCGGTGTGAGTGCGTCAGCCTGGCACGGCGTAGCGTTCACCGAACTCGCGACGCTTGCGGGCACGCGCCGGGCCGGTACCGCGCTCGCGATGGGCAATACGTTCGCGTTTCTAACCTTGTTCCTGACGCCGCTGGCGATTCCGCCACTGCTCGCCGTCGGCTCGTGGCCGATGGTGTGGGCAGTTGCCAGCGTGTGTGCGTTGATTGCATTACCGGTTTTCCCACGCGCTGCGTTCCGTTATTCCCACATATAAATTCTGTATTCCTTATGGATTAAGCGAAGTGCTTGATATTAACGAGGTTGATTCAGAAAGCTCCGATTTCACTTTTATTGGGTAAATGATTTTATTGGGCGCCTGGCGTGCCGATTCGACCCTGTGATGAAGCCGTGAGCCTGGCCCGACGAGTGGCGTCCCTGACAGCGCTCCATCGAGACAATCGGCGCGCGAATACCTACAACAAACGAGACATCATCATGGTGAACCTTCGAGTCATCCTGGCAGACGATCATCCGTTCGTTCTGCGCGGAATCCGCGGCGCACTTTCTGCGCATACCGACCTCATGATCGCCGGCGAGGCCACGCATCCCGCTGCCTTGATCGCCCTGCTGCAACGCGTTGCTTGCGACGTGCTCGTCACCGATCTGACCATGCCCGGAGTGACCGGCACAACGGAGGACGGTTTGGCGCTCATTCGCCGGATCCGTCATGACTGGCCGGCGCTGCGTATCGTGGTGCTCACCAGTTTGACGCATGCCGCCATGCTTCGCTCGGTCGCCTCCGAAGGCGTCGTCAGCATGCTCGACAAGACGGAGCCCATGGCCGAACTGGTCGCCGCAATCCGCTCCGCGAGTATCGGACGCATCCACGTCAGCCGATCGATCATCAAGGCGCTCGGCGAACCCGGCAGTGAACCGGGCACCCTCTTGCAGATGCAACGTCTGTCGGCGCGGGAGTCCGAAGTGATCCAAATGTTCGCGCAGGGCAAGTCGATTTCTGAAATCGCACGAGATCTCGGACGCGATGTCCGTACCGTGAGCCGGCAAAAACGCTTTGCCATGACGAAGCTCGGTGTCTCCAACGATCCAGGTCTATTTGCGTATGTCAGGGTTCATGGCGCAATCTGACAATCATGTCGGATTGCTAAGTAAAATTAATTTGAAGGTTGTGAACATAAGGGCATTTCGGAGCAATCTTATGTTTGTGTAACCGCAAATGTTTGATGCTCGCCGATAGGCAAATTGCCCCGTAAGAGAGCGGTGCAAATCCAACAAACGAGTGGGCCAACACAATGAACGAATGCGTCGACATAAGCACGCCGATCAGAGCGATTATCGCGGATGATCATCCGCTTGTCCTGCTGGCGGTCGAGAATCTGATGACGGGTTTCCCCAACATGCAGATCGTGGGGCGCGCCAGCGATTCGACCGAGTTGTTTGCCGAAGCCGATCGTGTCGACCATGATCTCGCCGTGATCGATCTGCACATGCCGGGAAGGGTCGAAGCAGACGCGTTCGGCACGCTCAGGCAGTTCCGCAAGCGGCACCCCAAAGTGGCGCTGGTGGTGCTGACCATGGAGACGGAGCCGAAGGTATTGGAGCAGTTGATTTCGCTTGGGGTCGACGCGGTGATGAGCAAGCGCGACCGGATCGACCTGATCCATGTGGCAATCGTCACTGCGCTGGCCCATGAGCGTTATGTTGGACCTTCGGTGCGGGCGGTGCTCGCGGATGCGACCGTTGCGCGACGGCTCGCATTCGTTCACGAGTTGTTGTCGCGCCGCGAAATGGAGGTCCTCAGGCATTACGCGTCGGGCATCGGCGTGACGGAAATTGCCAACCGGCTCGGTCGCAGCGTCAAGACGATCAGTGCACAGAAATGCAAGGCGATGCGCAAACTCGCTTTGCAGAGCGATACCGAGTTGTTCAGATTTGCGGCCGACCACGGCTTGCTTCCGGACGACCCGCTCTAAGGGCGCAGATGTGGTGGGGCGTCGCGTACGGCGAGCTGGCGCGGCGGTCAGCAATATGACGGGCAATTCCTGGGGACGCACGGTGTGCAAGGAATGCCGGTTAATAAAAATAGAACAACAACAGAATGAAACCCGTTACCCGAGTGATTGTGGCCGACGACCATAGCAGTGTGCGTCTTGGCGTGCGGCATCTGCTGGAAGCCATGCCGTCCGTGTCGATCGTCGGCGAAGCGTCCGACGCGCACGCCCTGGCTGAACTCGTCGATGCATGCGCGTGCGACGTCGTCGTATCCGATATTGGCATGCCTGATATCGACGGCCTGAGAAATGCCACGCCGATCTTGCGGCGCATATTGCGCTACCCACCCCATCCACGCGTCGTGGTGCTGACGATGATCTGTCATCCTCCGACGCTGTCAGGTCTATTGCACCTGGGGGTGTCGGCCATTGTCGACAAGCGCGATACCGTCGAGGCGCTCGCCGACGCGATCGATGCTGCGGTGGCGGGGCGTCGCTATCTGTCAGCGTGCGTGCAGTCGGCCTTCGACGAAATGGATTCTTTCCCACCCCCGCTTGCGGGTGTGCTGAGTGCCCGGGAGTGGGAGGTGTTCTGTCTATACATACAAGGTATGACGATCAGCGAGATTGCAGTGAGACTCGACCGCAGCGGTAAGACAATCAGCACGCAAAAGCGTAGTGCGATGCGAAAACTAGGATTGGATTCCGACACTGCGCTGATCAAATACGCACAGCAATTAGGACTGACCTGAGCGTGTGCGAGAAATGTTCTTCCTATCTGTCGGGCATCTTCGCTGATTTCGGACTCGTCTGATTAGTGTGGCGTCGCCGCCGTCTCATACTTTCCGATGGCATGCGGTTGATCGGTGGTTGCTGCACCTTTCGCGAATAAACGCTTCGGCATGCAAATTCAATCATGAAATCTGCATGGCAGCGGGCCGGCGCATCGTGCGCCCCTTTGCACCGTGTGACCCGAACTGGGAGGGGCGCAGTGATTAGCTTGGGTAAGCGACTGGTAGTAGAGGGTGCTGGCACGGCGTGGCTGGTGTTCGTGGGGTGCGGCAGCATCGTTCTGAACGCAACGGCGCCCTCGCCTGGGCCAGGTTATGGCGTGCTGGAGGTGGCACTTGCTTTCGGTCTCGCGCTCGCTACGGCCACATACGCACTTGAGCGCGTCTCTGGCGCGCACTTCAACCCCGTGGTGACGGTCGGATTCGCCGTTGCCAACCGCTTCCCGATTCGCGATCTGGTGCCGTACATTGCCGCTCAAATCCTGGGCGCGGTCGCCGGTGCCGCACTGCTCACCTACGTGGCGAGCGGACGGCCTGGGTTCGATCTTGCCGCCAGTGAGTTCGGTGCGAACGGTTTTGGTGACCACTCGCCTTCTGATTATCGGCTTCACTCCGCGGTGGCGATCGAACTGACCATGTCGTTTGCGCTGGTGACGGCCAATCTGTTGATGTCACGCAGAAGCGTCTCGCGTTCGGTTGCGCCTTTGGTCAAGGGCGGCTGCCTTGCGCTCATTTATCTCGTCGCGCTGCCGGTTACCAACGGTGGGGTGAATCCGGCTCGCTCTACCGGTCCAGCATTGTTCGTTGGCGACTGGGCTCTCGACCAACTGTGGCTCTTCTGGGCCGCGCCACTGGCGGGTGCCATTGCTGCGGGCGTCCTGCACGCGCTGCTGTGGGGCAAGCCGCGTGCAAGCCACTGCGCTGCAACGGCGAGACACGGTCAAGCCGTCTGAACGGCGTTCCGCGACATGGCCCACGCCTCCATCATGACCATTCCGGGTATCCGTCACCTGCATGCAGGAGTACGACGTTTTATTCAAAGCGTCGTCGTTCTGCTCATGTTGCTCGGGACGCAGTTCGCGTTTGCGGCAACCCCTGCGCCAGATGTCGCCGCGAAGTTTCCGGCGACGCTCGTGGTCGGCACGCTCGCGGGCGGATGGGCGCCCTTTGAAGAAGTCGTGGACGGCCGCCTGACTGGATTGAGCGCCGACTACCTGCGCGCGCTCGTCGGTCCGGACGTCGTAATTGAACCCGCAACCTTTCCCGACATGCCGCAGCTCCTTGCGGCCGTTGCGGCCGGCAGGGTCGACCTTTTGATGAGCGTGGCACGGACCCCGGAGCGGGAGCACACGCTCAGCTTCACGGCGCCGTATTTCCGGGCATCGACGTCCGTGGTTGTAAAAGCCGACAACCATGCCGTTAGCGGTCCCGCACAGTTGGTCAACGGACGCCTCGCAATCGAAACAGGATTCGCGCTCGAGCGTTCACTGCGTGAGCGCTTTCCGCGCGCGGAGATCGTGCTGTTCGCCGACACCGGCTCGGCGTTGCGGGCCGTCGCGCAGGGCGACGCAGATGCCTACCTGGGGTTCACGCCCGCGGTTCAACACGCGCTCTCGAACGAGGCGTTTCGTGGTTTGCGCATCGCCTTCGAGAATACGGCCAAGCCCAGCGAATTGCGGTTCGCCGTTTCGCGGGACCGAGGGGCGCTGCGCGACCGGCTCGACCGAGCGCTGGCAGCGATGTATTCCACGGACGAGACGGCCATCCGTGCACGCTGGCTCGACGCAAGCCTGAATTCGCCAACCCTCCAGTCCACAAATCGCCAGCAACGGGCGGTGCCGCCCGCAGAGAAACCGCGCATTGGTCAGAAACCGGTGACGGGGACTCCGGGCGAGGGTGGCGCCTGGAGCGTGACGGCGATACGCCTGCTGCCGTTGCTGATCGCCGCCTGCGTCGTGCTGGCGGTAACGCTGCGGGCCTATTTACTGTTGCAGCGCGAGGTACGTCTGCGCAAGCAGACCGAGTGGGAGCTGGCCGCGCAGCTCAACTTTCAGCAAACGATGATGGAAACGGTGCCGTATCCGCTCGTGGCCAAGGACCTAGAGGGACGTTACATCGCCATCAATCGCGCCTACGAGGAGTGTTCGGGCTTATGGCGCGAGCAGGTGATGGGACTGACCAGCGAAGAGGTGCAGGCATGGGGGCGCGAGAATAGCCGCAAACTCGAGAGTGCGACACGTGAAATGCTCAAAACTGGCGAGCGCGTCCAGCTCGAACTCGAGTTCGTGGACGCCAATGGCGAAGGGCGACATGGTCTGTTCTGGACCCGGCTTTGCCATGGCGTCGACGGCAAGCCCTCGTGTGTGATGGGGACGATGGTTGACATCACGGACATCCGGCGTGCCGAGATGCTTGCCCGTGAGAACGAGCGGCGCCTATTCGATGTGACGCGCTCACTGCCGGCGGTCGTATTTCAGTTGCGGCGCGATTCGCACGGGCGGTACTCGTTTCCCTATATTGGGGGCGACGCGCAGCACTTGCTGGGAGGCATTAGCAGCGCGTTCACCGGTCACGGGGCAATCGACTTCGAGCGTATCTGGGAGGAAGACCGGCCGCGGGTACTGTCCGAGCTCGAGCGGTCGGCCCGCATGGAAACTCCGATTCATCTGGAGTTTCGCTTCCTGGCAACTGAGGGTCTGAAATGGGTGCGGGCGGAACTGGTTCCGCGCCGGGAATCGGCCGGGAGTGTCGTTTGGAGCGGTTATTGGGTCGACGCCAGCGCCGAACACGCCCGCGCCGAAGAACTGGCACGTGCCCGCGATGTCGCCGAAGCCGCATCAAGGGCCAAGGACGACTTCCTCGCAATGATGAGCCACGAAATCCGCACGCCCATGAACGGGGTGCTTGGGCTCGTGGAGGTACTGGAGCGCACTCGTCTGAATGCCGACCAGGGCGAAATGCTCGGCATGATTCACGAGTCCGCCGGTGCCTTGCTGCAGATTCTGGACGACCTGCTCGACTACTCGAAGATCGAAGCCGGACGGCTCGCAATCGAAGCGGAGCCGATCGACCTGCGCGAACTGGTCGACAACGCCGTTGGTCTGCTTGCCGGCCGCGCGCATGAGAAGGGACTGAAAGTGCGCGTGGATATTGAACCGGAGGTTGCGGCGAGCTTGCGGGGCGACAGCGTGCGCCTCCGGCAGATTCTCTTCAATCTGTTCGGCAATGCGATCAAGTTCACCGCGGCTGGCGAGGTCAACGTACGAGTCGCGGTAGCCGAGCAGAGCCATGCAACACAGACGCTCGAGATGACGGTCGAAGACACCGGTATCGGCATCGCGCCTGATGTGCAGGCGCGTTTGTTCGAGCCGTTCGTGCAGGCCGAATCGTCGACAACACGACGCTTCGGCGGCACCGGGCTCGGTCTGACCATTTGCCGCAAGCTGATCGCGCTGATGGGCGGTGTTCTCGAGTTGCAGAGCACGCCGGGCATTGGAACCCGCATGACCGTGCGACTCGCGATGCCCATCGAGACGCGAAGCTATCAGGTAAGTGGTCTGCGCGGTAAGCGCGGCGTCGTCGCTGTAGCTGACGCCCATGTCGCTCAGGCGCTGGTACATTTTGGCCAGGCGCTTGGGATCGAATTTCGCAGGGTGGGACTCGGTACGGCGGAATGGAGCGATCCAGCAGTGCTGGCCGACGCCGACCTGATTTTTCTTAGCGAGGGGATCGAGATACCATGCGCCGCGCGTCTCAGGTCGCGTGTGATTTGCCTGACGGAAAAGCCCAAGCCAACGGGTTACCGCATTCTCGAAGACGTCGTGCGCGTCAGTATTAATCCCATTTCCTGGCGTGGACTGGGTGCGGCATGCGCGGCGGCCTTGACCGGCTTGCCGGCTCACCCACCTCGTTCACGTATTCTTGCCGAAGCCGGTTCGGCTCCGCCAGACCGGGAACGGGCTATCGCCAGCGGTCGTTTGATCTTGGTAGCGGAGGACCATCCGGTGAATCAGGAGCTGATCCGTCATCAACTGACGCTGCTCGGATTCGCGTGTGACGTCGTGAACGACGGCGCCGAAGCGCTCGCCGCGCTTCAGCAGACGAGCTACGGCTGCCTTATCACCGATTGTCATATGCCGAACCTGTCGGGCTACGAGTTGACGCGTCGAGTGCGTGAAGTTGCGACACAACCTGCAAGCACGCCACGCCTGCCAATCCTCGGCATCACGGCCAACACCGCGCCGGAGGATTTGAGCCAGTGCCGCGACGCCGGCATGGACAACTGCCTCGTCAAGCCCACCCGTCTGTCCACTTTGCGCGAGCATCTGAGTCACTGGTTTGGCGCAGACGGGACGCGCCAGGCAGCGATGTCGACCGAGCCGATCAGCGCCGTGCCCGCTGCCGAAGCGCACGGACTGGAGTCGGTTACGGCGTTCGTTCCGGTGGATCTGGATCACATGACGCAACTATGGGGAAGTGAGTCGACCGTGAAGGCACTCCTGGATTCATTTGTGACGTCTGTGCGGGACGACGTCCGGGCGTTGCCGCCCTTGCTGGATGACGCGAATGTTGCGCAGTTGCGCGACTGGCATCACCGGGTGGCGGGCGCGGTTGGCGTGCTGCAGTATCCGCCGCTTCTCGCCGTGCTGGAGCAATACCGCGCCGGCATGACCGTCAAGACACCCGACGCGCTTCGTGCGGACGGTCTCGCGCTCGCCAGAAAATGCCACGCCATGCTTGATGGGATCGAAGAGCAGGCTGCGCTACTCGCCTGACTAACTGGGCAAAAAAAAACGCGGCCGAAGCCGCGTTAAAGATTGGAGACATCCTTCGATGAAGGAGTCACTTCTCGCTGTCCGAAGCATAGCGCCCCAGTGCGGTTCGATTCAGTGCAAATTCCGCAATTAAGTATTTTGAAATTTTGTGGAAAGTGACGACACGGCTTCTGTCCGGAAGTAGTCGACCGTGAAATCGACGAACGATCGGGTTTTGGCCGAAACGTGCCGCCGGCTGGGGTAGACGAGCGACACTTCCTTGTCAGCCCCTTTGATCTCGTAACTGGCGAGTACTCGCACGAGCGTTCCATTCGACAAATCCGCGGCGACGTGGTTTTCAGGAAGAATCGTCACACCCATATCGGCGAGCGCCGCCTGACGCAGCATGACCGCATTGTTGACTGAATATGCAGGTTCGAGCGTCACTATTTCCTCGCGGCCATCTTCGGCAACAAAATTCCATTCTGAGTTGTGCAGATTCGCCGAGGGCGCAAGGAACGTGTGCGCGGCGAGGTTCGCTGGCGTCATCGGCACGCCGTGTGCGCCGAGATAGCCGCGTGAGGCGACCGCTATTGCGCGGACCTTGAAGAGCGAACGTTTGATCAATGTGCCAGTACTCACCTGTCCCGGCACCAGGATGCCGACGTCGAACCCTTCTTCGATCAGGTCGACTGGCCGGTGAAGCAGTGTCACTGACAGGTTCACCTTGGGATGCTGCACCCGGTATCGCTGCAACAAGGGCGTAAGCCCAAATAGCGAGAAGGACGCCACTGCTACCAGCTTCAGCGTACCTGCCGGATTGGCCGCACTTTCTGAAATGCTCGACTCCATCGCATCGAGCTGATCGAGGGTTTTTCTGCAACCTTCGGCATAAGCCAGTCCGGCTTCGGTCAGGGACACGCTGCGCGTGGTCCGGTTGACAAGACGGGTGCTGAGGTGCGTCTCCAGCAACGCGACATAGCGCGTCACGACTGCGTTGGACAAATCCAGACTCGCTGCGGCACGTCCGAACGAACCATTTTCCGCGACTTTCAGAAAGACGCGCATGGCCTGCAAATGGTTCATCTTCAATTACGGTTTAAACGAGAGCGAGCGGAGACGAGCGTAAGCGGAGCGCAATGCCGCGTGCTGCGATAGGTGTGCGGGGAATCGAAAAACTCTGGATGCCTTATGTTAGCCATTGTTGGCCTGTTCAGGCGTGAGACTGATCTGAATGCTCCCTCAGATACTTTTACCCACACATTGTGGTGGCCCGGCAACGCTTTAAATAGATAAGCAAAGCTAACTATATGGCGGGATGCGAAATGGCCTTGAAAATCAAGGCGTACAGCCCGATGACGTCGCTGTTTTTAAATTATTCAAAAACTCTTTTGTGTGAATGGCGCGACCGTCGCGAAAGTCGCGCACCTACACTTTGCGTTGCGGATCAAACCAGTGTCCGGTGAAGGCCCGCGTGGTGATGTCACCCACGCCCGGACTGCTGTTTCGCGGTTAATCAAATGAGTCTGACGGCTCAAATCACACGGTATTTAGGGAGCAACATGAAAAAGACGCTGATTCTCGCGGCTGTGGCCGCGAGCTTCACCAGTGCGGCCTACGCACAAAGCAGTGTGACGTTGTATGGCGTCGTCGACGCGGGCTTTACCTATGTGAACAACGAAGTCAACGCAAACGGTGGCCACAAGCCGTTGTATGCACTGACGAGCGGCAACGTGGATGGCAGCCGTTGGGGCCTGCGCGGCAAAGAAGATCTGGGCAACGGGCTTGCAGGGGTCTTCACCCTCGAAAGCGGCTTCAACATCGCGAACGGCAAGCCAGATGTGAGCGGCCGCAGCTTCAATCGCCAGGCTTTTGTCGGTCTTTCCAGTCCGTACGGCACGCTGACGCTGGGTCGTCAGTACGACTCCGTGGTCGACTACCTCGGTCCGCTGACGGCAACCGGAAGCTGGGGCGGCACGTTCTTCGCTCATCCCGGTGACAACGACAACGCGAACAACTCCGTGCGTATCAACAACGCTGTGAAGTATCAGAGCGCGAACTACGATGGTCTGTCGTTTAGCGGTTTGTACGGCTTCTCGAATCAGGCCGGCGGTTTCGCTAACGACCGCGCGTATAGCGTGGGCGCAGGGTATGCGAACAGTGGTCTCAAGCTGGCCGCGGGTTATCTGCAGGCACAGGGCCTCGACCGCAGCGCGAACGGTGCGATCCAGGACGGCACGCCGGACTTCGGCTCGACCGGTACCACGCAGAAGCAGCGTACGTGGGGTGCCGGCGGCAGCTACACGTTCGGGCCCGCTGTGGTCGGCGCGGTGTTCACGCAAACGCGCTACGAGTTCGCGCTGGGCGGCGGCTCGCTGCGCTTTAACAACTACGAAGTCAATGCACGCTATAACCTGACGCCGGCATTGGCTCTGGGTGCGGCCTACACATACTCGCAAGGCGTGCTGCGTACCCCTGAAACCGCGAACGGTTCGAATCACTGGAACCAGTTCGGTCTGCAGACCGACTACGCGCTGTCGCGTCGCACGGACGTTTATGCCGAGGGTGCCGTGCACCTCGGTGCGAACGGCAATGCGCTGGACACGCAGGTGTTCGGCACTGAGGCGCCGGCGTCCGGCCGGAATCAGGTGGTGGTGAGCACGGGTATCCGTCACCGCTTCTAACCGGTCACGGCGAGATCATGAAAGGCACCGTTCGCGGTGCCTTTTTTACTGGCTCGACAGGACCGTGAGATGACCGATCGAGTCGGCCAGACATCAGCGAGGGAAATTGCTCTAGTATGTGGTGGCCCTGTACGCAGCCTATCCATAGGTGCGGCGGTGCACCAAGTCCGGAGAAAATATGATTGCTATTCGCGAACTGAGTCTGGGCGTTGTGTTGTGGGCGCTCGCGTCAGGGATCGCCTTCGCTGATACGGTGGCGCTCAAGGCGGACCTTGAGCCGTCGAGCGAGGTGCCCCCGCGTGTGAGTCACGGGCACGGCATGGTGAACGCCACGTTCGATACTTCGACCAAGGCGTTGCAGTGGACGATCACGTACGAGAGTCTCTCCAGCGCCACTACCGCGGCTCATTTTCATGGGCCGGCACCGGTGGGCCAGAACGCCAAGATCCAGATTCCGATTGAGAAGGGCGCGCTCGCTAGCCCAATCAAGGGTTCGGCCACGTTGACGGAGCAGCAGGTGACTGACCTGATGGCCGGCCAATGGTATTTCAACATCCACACCGCGCAGAACCCCATGGGCGAGATCCGCGGTCAGGTGTTGCCTTCCAACTGACGGACGCGGCTGGGAGAGGGATTCCGATGAGTTGGCAAAGTGCTCTCGCTTGCTGGTATCTGCGCCGTCAGTTTCGGCCGGCCACACAAAAGACCGAGATCAATGTCGAGGCCGCGCGTGCCCTCACGGCAAAACGTGTCTGGTCGCCGAAAGTGCCCTCCGGGTGGCGCTTGCGTGAACAGTACGATGCCAGCGAGACATTGCGTGGCGAATGGTTGGAGCCCACCGAACCCGGCATGCTTGCAGGCGCAGATGCCGATGCCAGCGCTCCCACCATCCTCTATTTACACGGCGGCGGTTACTACTTCTGCTCACCGCGTTCGCATCGTTCGATCGTGTTCGGTCTGGCGACGCGGTCGCGCGCACCCATCTTCTCGCTCGATTACCGGCTCGCGCCCGAAGCACGTTTTCCCGCTGCGCTCGACGATGCGCTGGCCGCTTACCGGCGACTACTCGCGCGCGGGACGCCGGCGGAATCGATCGTGATTTCCGGCGATTCGGCGGGAGGCGGGCTTGCGCTGGCAACCCTCGTCGCACTGCGCGATGCAGGCGATCCGTTGCCCGCGGGCGGCGTACTGTTTTCGCCGTGGGCCGATCTGGGCGCAAGCGGCGCGTCGATCCGTACCAACGACGGCGCCGACCCGATGTTCAGCGGTCCCGCCATCGGCAGGGCCGCGAAGGTTTATCTTGGCGACACCCCAGCGACCCATCCCTACGCATCGCCGGTCTATGCGGACTTGCACGGTCTGCCGCCGCTGTTCATTCAGGTCGGCAGTACCGAGGTGCTGCTGGACGACGCGCGTCGGGTGGCCGAGACCGCACGCTCGGCGGGCGTTTCGGTTGAGTTGCAGATATGGTCGAACATGCCGCACGTGTGGCAGATCTTCACGCCGTTCATCCCCGAGGCGCGTCGGGCGCTCGACGATGCCGCCGACTTCGTGCGCGAGGTGATGGGCCCGCGCAGCAGTCAGCCGTCGAGCGCAATGTCGATGGTCTGATAGGTCGACTTGACGAGCTCCGTGCCGTATCGGCGCTCCAGTCGGCGCACCGTGAAATGGCCATGCGCCACCAGCTGGAAATGGTCCATGAACACCGTATTGACCATGGCGCCCAACACAGCGCCGATCGCCGGGATCGACTTGGCTGCAATCTGCTCGCTGACCTGGACGGAAAAGCGCGAGGCGATGGTGTTGAGCAGGCGTAACAGCGCAGCCGAACCATGCGCCGTAAAGCCTTTGGTGGCGATTTCCGATGACGCTTTCGAGACCGCCTGCGCCAGCGCCCCACGCATGATGAAATAGCCGAAGTCGGCGTCGTCATCGGCTTTCGACGTGCCGCCCATCCCCAGTACCGTCAGACATTGCAACTGCGTGTCGATCGACGACAGGTCTTCGCCCTCGCTGCGAGCGATGTCGCAGATCGAGCGGAACATCAGCGTGGTGGTGACCGGCAATTCCACTGGCAGCGCGAACAGTCCAAACGCTCCGCCTGCCGCGCCGGTCGTGGCTACCGCAAACTTGTGCAGCAGATTACTGGGCTTGTCCGGCGCCATGACCGGCGTGGCGGCGTCCTGACGCCCCAGTGTGCGCAAGGCGATCTGCAGACATTTGCGCAAGGCGAGCTGGGTTGCGTCCGCCACTTTTTCGTTGGCCATGGCCGGCATCCGCGACATCAGCTTTTCGAGCGGCGCACCGACGATGCTAGCGAGTTTCATCGCCAGCGCCGGGCTTTCCAGCTCGTGTTTCGCGCGGCGTAATGCGACAAGATCTTCGGCGGACAAGCTCTGTTCGGCGAGCGAAATGGACTCCATGTGCCTCCCTGGCGCGGTCGATTTCTGTATCTATGCGATCAGCGGCGCGGTGCAATGCGCGCCGACAGTCGCAGTTTAGAGCGACATAACATGGTATGATTCCCTATTGATTGTCGTATCAACTGTTGCGCTATCAAAAAATGGCCGTTCATACTGCGGCCCACCATTCGAGTGGGCAAGTCTTACCGTTCCGTGAATCGCTGATGGCGATGCTCGGCGTCTCTTTCGTGACGATGCTCGTCGCGCTCGACCAGACCGTCGTCGGCACCGCGTTGCCCACCATCGTCGCCGAGCTCAAAGGTTTCGAGCTCTACGCGTGGGTCGCCACGTCCTATCTGCTGACCTCGGTCATCACCGTGCCGATCTTCGGGCGGCTCGGCGATTATTACGGGCGCAAGCCATTCGTGATTGCGTCGATCGTGGTCTTCACGGCCGCGTCGGTGCTGTGCGGCATGGCCAACAGCATGCTGTTCCTCGTGCTGGCGCGCGGTCTTCAGGGTATCGGCGGCGGCATGCTGGTCGGCACCGCATTCGCCTGCATTCCCGATCTATTCCCCGACTCCGTCGTGCGCCTGCGCTGGCAGGTGATGATGAGTTCGGCGTTTGGCATCGCCAACGCCATCGGGCCGTCGCTCGGCGGCTTTCTCACGCAGTACTACGGCTGGCGTTCGGTCTTCTATGTGAATCTCCCAGTCGGTCTGTTGTCGCTGTTCTTCGTGTGGCGCTTCCTGCCGCATTTGCGGCATATCGAACACAAAGGCAAGATGCGCCTCGATTGGCCTGGTGCATTGCTGATCGCGCTCTCGCTCGGCTCGCTGCAACTGTTCGTCGAAATGCTGCCTAAACATGGCGTGACGGTGACGACTGCGGCGATGCTGGCAGCGAGCGTGGTATCGGCGTACTCGCTGTGGAAATGGGAGCGCCGCTGCCCGACGGCCATTCTGCCGGTCGACATGTTCCGCAATCGCAGTCTCGCCGCGTTGTTCACGCTCGCGGTACTCGGCGGCTTTTCAATGTTTTCGCTGCTGTTCTACGCGCCGCTGCTGTTCCAGGGCGGCTTCGGCATGTCGCCTAAAGAGGCGGGGCTGGTGATTACGCCGCTCGTCGTATTCATCACGATTGGCAGCATCGCCAATGGCCGGGTCGTCTCGCGTGTGCGCAATCCGAATCTGATGCTGTATATCGGCTTCACATTGTTTGCGCTGGCGTGTCTCGGCGTGGTGGTCGCGACTCGCGCCATGCCGGAATGGCTGCTGATGACGTTCATGGTGATCGGCGGCCTCGGCCTCGGTTTTGTGATGCCGAACCTGACGATCTTCGCGCAGCAAAGCGCGGGTCGTGAACATCTCGGCATTGCGACGGCGCTGCTACAGTCGCTGCGGATGATTGGCGGGATGATCGGCACGGCGCTGACCGGCACGCTCGTGACGCATATGTACGCGAGCGGCGTGCGCAGTGCGCTGGAGCGCGATCAGGCCTCGCACTGGTTCGCCGATCTCGGCGACCCGCAGATCCTGATCAATCGCGACGCGCAGGCAACCTTGCTGGGTCAACTGGCGCATGCCGGCCACAACGGTGCGATGCTGCTCGAATCGGCGCGCGAAGCGCTCGTCTCGGCGATTCATCTGGGACTTGCGCTGGCCGCCGTCATTGCCGTCGTGTCGATCTGGCAGAGCCGCCGCGTGCCGCCTATCAAGATCCGGCGTCAGGTCGAGCCGGTTGTCCACGCAGATTGATTGTCGAACACCCGCATCAACAACACACCATGGAAGAACAGGATCGCATCGCCATCCTTCAGCAATTCGGACGTACCTATCGGGCGTTCATGTCGGCGTTCGAGGCGCAGGTTGGGCATCCCATGCCGCGTTGGCGAGTGATGCTGGCTCTGTGCGACCAGGACGGCGAGTCGTCGCAGAAACGTCTGGTCGAGCGCCTGCGGGTCGACCCCGGCGCACTGACCCGGCAGTTGAAGGCGCTCGAAGTGCTTGGCTGGATTTCGCGCAGCATGGATGAGCGCGATAACCGCGTCACCAACGTGCGCCTGACGGAAACAGGGATGGCCGCGATTGCAGAGAGCCTGCCGCGCCGCAACGCTTTCCTGCACGACACGTTGGCCGCGCTGCCGGACGAGGCGCTCGCGGCGCTCTCCGGCGCGTTGGAAATGCTCGAGACACGCATTGGCGAAGTCGCGGCGGCGGCGCCCGGCGAGGAGAAACGCTGAGCGGCAAGCCTGTGTGCCTGCCGCTCGCGGGTACGGATCCTAGAAAAACGTTTCGATCACTTCCGTGACCTGATACGACGGATCGACCACCAGCAACTGGCGCCACTTGTCGAAGGTCAGGCAAGGGTGCGAGATGTCGAAGGCAATCATGTCGCCCACTTTCAGATCCGCTCCGGCGGGAATCCGCAGATATGCGTGCTGATCCATCATGCCGAAGATTTCCCAGCCCTCGCTAGTTGCGATCTCACGCGGCGTCTGATTGCCCGGACGGTAATGACGTGCCGGTTCGGGCATGCCCGCGTCGAAAGCGGAGTCGCGCTTGCCGAGTCCGATGATGGCGCGATCGGGCTCGGGGATCGACTGCACATAGGCCCACAATTGCAGCGCGGGCAGCAGACCTTCTCCCATCTGCTTGGCCACCGGATTGCGCGCAAAAATATCCGTCTGCGCTTTCCGGTAGACGCCGACGTCATGCGTCAGATAGCAGCCCGGCCTCAGCACCACTTCTACCAGTCCCGCCTGCGATGCCTTGACGAATTCTTCCGCGACCACGTCATACCAGGCTGAGCCGGCGCCCGACAGAATAGCCGGCGTGCGCGCAAAGCGTCCCTCGTCCGCCAGCGTTTGCGTGATCGCCACGGCGCTGCGCAGAAAGTCGCGCACTTCCTCTTCTTCCTTCAGCACGCCTTCGTATATTTCGACACCGGCGAGCTTGAGCGCGTCCGGGTAACGCGCGATGGCCTCGAGTACCGCGTTGCGCTGCGCTTCGTCGCGCACGCCCGTGCGCCCGCCCGGCACGCCGAGTTCGATCAGCACGTTCAGCGATTTGCGCACCGAACTGAAGAACTTGCCGAGTTGTTCGACACCCTCGGCCGAATCCACCAGACAGAAGAACTCGAACTCCGGATCGCTCAGCAACTCGGCGATCATCAGCATGTTGCGGCGGCCGACCAGTTGATTGGCCATCAGAATGCGCGACACACCGCCGTGATAAGCCGCCCGCACCTGGTGAGCCGTGGCGAGGGTGATGCCCCACGCGCCCGTTTCAAGCTGACGGCGAAACAGTTGCGGCGCCATGGTGGTCTTGCCGTGCGGCGCGAGCTTGACACCGTATTGCGCGACGAACGCCTGCATCCACTTGAGATTGTGCTCGATGCGATCCGCGTAGAGAACGGCGGCCGGCAGGCTCACGTCCTCGTTCAGCAGATTCCATTCAAGACGGCCGGCGTCCGTCAGCTGGATACTGGCGCCGGGAACCATGCCCAAGCCCTTGCTATAAGGATCAATCGTCGCGCCCTGATAGTTTGTAACTTTCATGTAATCCTGCTCCATCGTCCAGATAAATTGCTGCGAAGTTGACTTTCACATGTTACCGAAAGTAGGATGTTTCCTGAAATGTTATTTAGTACCACGGCGCTGTGGCTGGCTGGTACAGGGTGCCGCGTGCGGCGTCTCGGGCGGCGCAGTGCTCGCCACGATTTTTATGGTCCGTCATGAATTCCAGCGCTGAGCCGCTTACTTTCGATATTGTCGCTCGCATCGCCGAATGCGCGCCGGAACTGCGTTCGGCTGAGCGCAAGGTCGCAGCACTGATTCTCGACGATCTGACCGGCGCCTCGCGGGCGAGTATTGGCGCACTGGCGCAGCAGGCCGGCGTTAGCGTCGCGACGGTCACGCGCTTCGCCAAGGCCGTGGGCTGCCGCGACGTGCGCGAACTGAAGTTGCGGCTCGCCCAGGCAGCGGCAGTGGGGCAGCGCTTTTTGCAAAGCGGCGCGCTGGGGCAGGCGCCCGAGCCGCTTGCCACCCGCGTGTTCGACGAAGTGCAGACCGCGCTGACGCACAACCATCAGTTGCTGCGCCAGGCGCCGGTTGCCGAAGCCGCCGCCGCCTTGCGGGAGGCGCGCATGATCTACGTGTTCGGCATGGGCGGCGGCTCGACTGCGCTCGCCGACGAAATGCGTTTTCGGCTCGTGCGGCTCGGCCGGCCGGTCGCGACCTATCAGGATGGCTTGCTGCAACGCATGGTGGCGAGTACGGTATCGCGCGAGTGTGTCGTGATTGCTTTGTCGGCCACCGGGCGGGTGCCGGAGATGGTGGAAAACTGCCGCATTGCGTGCAGTTATGGCGCGACACTGATTACACTGACAGCGCCCGCGTCGCCGCTGGCAAAACTGGCCGACTGGGTGATTCCGATTGTCGCGTTTGAGACCGATTTCATTTACAAGCCATCGTCATCCCGTTACGCGATGATGATGGCGCTCGACGTACTCGTCACCGAACTTGCGGTCAGCCAGGGTGACGAGAGCCGCGAGTTGCTGCGCCGCATGAAACACGCGCTGGACGCGCATCGCGGCGGCGGCGACCGACAACCGCTAGGAGACTGACTCATGCATTCGCATCCCGAAGCCGCCGACACGCTGATTATCGACGCGCAACTGTACGACGGTACGGGCGCGCCGCCGGTCGAACGTGACGTGGCTGTGCGCGACGGCAAGATTGTGGCGATTGGCAATCTGTCGAACTGGCTGGCCGAAGAGATCGTCGAAGCGAACGGACGGGCGCTCGCACCGGGCTTTATCGACGTCCACACCCATGACGACACCCACGTGATTCGCGCGCCGCAGATGCTGCCGAAGATCAGCCAGGGGGTGACGACGGTGATCGTCGGCAATTGCGGTATCAGCGCATCGCCTGTGACGTTGAAGGGCGACCCGCCCGATCCGATGAATCTGCTCGGCGAGCGCGATGCGTTCCAATACCCCACCTTCGCGGCGTATGTCGAAGCGGTGAATGCGGCGCGCCCGGCGGTGAACGTCGGCGCGTTGATTGGGCATACGGCACTGCGCAATAACCAGATGGACCGGCTCGACCGCGCGGCAACGGCGCAGGAAATCGCAGGCATGTGTACGCAACTGGAAGAGGCGCTGGAGCACGGCGCGCTGGGGCTGAGTTCCGGGTTGGCGTATGGTTCGGCGTTTGCTGCGCCGACCGAGGAAGTGATGGCGCTCGCAGAGCCGCTGGCAGCGGCCGGTGCGCTGTACACGACGCATATGCGCACGGAATTCGACGCGATTCTCGACGCGATGGACGAAGCCTACCGCGTGGGCCGTCATGCGCGGGTACCGGTGGTGATTTCGCATCTGAAGTGCGCGGGGCCGTCGAACTGGGGGCGCAGTGTCGAGGTGCTGAAGTCGCTGGATGGCGCGCGGCGGTTGCAGCCGATCGGTTGCGACTGTTATCCGTACAACCGCAGTTCGTCGACTTTGGATCTCAAGCAGGTGACGGGCGATATCGACATCACGATTACGTGGTCGGAGCCGCATCCGGAGATGGCGGGCAAGCTGGTGAAGGAGATTGCCGCCGAGTGGGGGGTGACGCAGCAGGAGGCGGGCAAGCGCTTGCAACCGGCGGGCGCGGTGTACCACAACATGTCGGAGGAGGATGTGCGGCGGATTCTGTCGCATCCGGCGACGATGGTGGGCTCCGATGGCTTGCCGAACGATCCGTTGCCGCATCCGCGGCTATGGGGCGCGTTTCCGCGCGTGCTGGGGCATTACGCACGCGACGGGGGATTGTTGCCGCTCGAGGAAGCGGTGCGCAAGATGACGAGCTTGTCGGCGCGGCGGTTTGGTTTGACGCAGCGTGGCGAGGTGCATATTGGGTACCACGCGGATCTGGTGTTGTTTGACCCGGTGCGGGTGCGGGATGCCGCAACGTTCGAGAAGCCGCAACAGCCGGCGGACGGAATTGACGCTGTGTGGGTGAATGGCATGTTGTCGTATCGGGATGGACAACCGACCGGCGAGCGGGCAGGGCATTTTGTGGCACGTGGTGTGGCGTCGCAGGTCGATGCGCAGGGCGTGTTCTGATTTTTCTGTTTTGGGTTTATTGATGCGGTGCGCCTGGACGATGCGTTTTCGCATGGGCTGCGTGCCGCTGGATCTTATAGGGAGTGTTCGTAATGAAGCGTTATGGCGTTGAAGGTGGCAAGGGGACGGGTGGGCAACATATGCCGTTTGCACGTGCAGTTGAAGCGGATGGCTGGCTGTTCGTGTCTGGGCAGACGCCTATGGAGAATGGCGAGGTGATCGAGGGCGGGATTGTTGCGCAGTCGCACAAGGCTATCCAGAACGTTTTTGCGATTCTCAAAGAGGCTGGGTATGGCGCTGAACACGTGGTTCGGTGCGGAGTCTGGCTGGATGATCCGCGCGATTTCGCTTCGTTCAACAAGGTGTTTCGGGAGTATTTTGGGGAGAATCCGCCGGCTCGGGCGTGTGTGGTTTCCAGTATGGTGATTGACTGTAAGGTCGAGGTTGATTGTGTGGCTTATAAGGCGCCTGCGGCTTAGGGGGGGGGTGATTTGCCTGCGGCGCTTTGACTGTGTTTCTTGCGGCGTTGGCCTTTCCTTGTTTTGTTATCGGTCTATTAGCTTCGCCCCTGTGCGGGGCAGCACCTACTTTCTTTGCCGCCGCAAAGAAAGTAGGCAAAGAAAGCGGGCTCACACCGCCAGTCAGTAGTGAGCCATCTCGGTCTGCCAGCGGAAACGGCCCAAGACGAGACGTGTCCTCGCACCACCCACATTCGTGACAAAGGGCTCATCCATCCCACTCCGCACTTCGTGCGTCGCGGTCGGGTTTGCCTGGGAAGGCGCGCGCTGTAGTACGTAAAGCGCCATACAAATACAGTGCGCCAGATCGCGAGGCGTAGGCGTCAAGCCTTCAAGGCAGCCCTCAATATGGTTTGGATGCCTACATATCCCGCAGACGGGTTATGCCCGACGGCGGGGCGCGCAGCGCAACGCTGGAGCGGATGAGTGCTGTGTCACTGTGGATTGTGGTGCGAGAGACGGTCTCGTGTTGGGCCGTTTCCCGTTCAAAACAGAGATGACTCGCTAAGAGCTGGCGGTGTGAGCCCGCTTTCTTTGCCTACTTTCTTTGCGGCGGCAAAGAAAGTAGGTGCTGCCCCGCACAGGGGCGAAGCTAATAGACCGATAACAAAACAAGGAAAGGCCAAGGCCGCAAGAACATGGCCAAAGCGCCGCAGGCAAACCAGACCGATAACAAATCATGGAAAGGCCAACGCCATAAGAAACCAGCCAAAACCCAAAAACCAACCAAACCCCAAAGCGCCGCCGGCAAAAAAATCACTGCCGCGCCGTGCGCAAATTATCCGGCATAGGCAAATTAAAATTAGTCCGAAACGGATTGATATCAAGCCCGCCACGCCGCGTGTAGCGAGCATAAACAGCCAGCTTCAAAGGCTTGCAGATCTTAAGAACATCGACAAAAATCCGCTCGACACACTGCTCATGAAACCCAGTATGGTTTCGATAAGAAACGATATACCGCAGCAAGCCAGCATGATCGATCTGCGGTCCGACGTAATGAATCTGCACACTACCCCAGTCAGGCTGCTCGGTAACGGGACAATTCGACTTAAGCAGATTGGAGAACACCGTCTCCTCAACCGGAGATTCATCCAAAGCCGCCTTGAGCAAGGACGAATCCGGATGATAAACATCCGTATCCAGATCGAGCCGGTCAAGCGAAGTCCCTTCAAACTCCTCAAGTCCTAACTTGCCGAAATCCATCGGCCCGGTGAGATGCACCGAAACACTTGCGCCGCAGGCACCGGAGACATCCCGCTTGATCGTGTCCCGCACCGCTTCAAACGAGTCGAATGAAGTCTGCGCAAACGACCCCAGATACAGCTTGAACGATTTCGACTCGACGATATTCGGCGAATCCGCCGGCACGTAGAACGTCGCCACCGCAATCTGCGGCTTGCCGCGCGCATTCAGCCAGGAAAGCTCGTAAGCATTCCAGATGTCGGTCCCAAAGAACGGCAACTGCGCCCCAATGCCGATCGCCTCGCGCGCGGCCTTGCGCGCAATCGGAAAGAGCAGCGTCGCGTCGTATTGTTCGGTGTAGGCGGCAGGTTTGCCAAGCGGTGATTGTTCGGGTGTCATGATGCATTCACGATGCCACTCAGCACGTGCCCCGTCGCCGTCACGACGCGGGCCGATTCGCAGTGGCCAATTTGATCGTCGAAGAAAAAGTCCGGCTCGAACTCGCGCAAAAATGCGCTCTTGTCGAGCCCACCGAGGAACATCGCTTCGTCGATTTCGATGTTCCACGCCATCAGCGTGCGGATTGCCCGTTCGTGCGCCGGCGCCGATCGCGCCGTCACCAGCGCCGTGCGAATGTGCATCGGCGCGAGTTGAGTAGGCGCGGCTTCATCCGCCAGCTTCTGCAAGCGGTGCAGCGCGCCAAGCAACGGCTTGAGCGGCCCGTCGGCCAACGGCAAATCCTTGTTGTGGATCTCATGACCTACAAAGGCCCGCAAGCCATCCTTCTGAAACACCCGCTCGGCCTCGTCGGAAAACAGCACGGCGTCGCCGTCGAAGGCAATGCGGATTTCGTCCGGATACTTGCTCGCCATTTTCGCCGATTCCGGCAATACGCGTGCAGCCGGAAATCCCGCGGCCAGCGCATCGCGCACATCCTCCTGATTGGCGGAGAGAAATAGCGACGCATTCAACGGCTTCAGATAGCCAAACGGCGCTCGTCCGCGCGTAAACACGCCGCGTTCGATCGCGAGGCCATGTTCCCGGCACGAATGGAACGCGCGCAAGCCGCTGATGGGATCGCTGCGCGACAGGATCACCACTTCGACCCGATGCGCGCCAGCGTTCAGCGCCAGCAGCTTGCGGATCAGCGGAAACGCTACGCCCGGCTTGGCGGGCAGGTTCAGCCGGGCGCGCTGCAGCGTTTCGTAGGCGTGCAGGTCGCCTTCCTCGTACACGCGGTTCTCTTCCTCGAAGTCGAACAGCGCGCGCGAAGAAATCGCGACCACCAGCTTGTCCTGAAGCGTCAATGCCATCGGGCAGGTCCTGTCAGCCTATGCGAGGAACAGCCGGTACACCGGGTTCGTGGTCTCTTCCCAGTAGGGATAACCAAGCGTTGCAAGAAAGCGGTCGAACTCGGGGTTCTCCGTGCCCGGCACCTGGATGCCGACCAGAATCGAGCTGTAATCCGCTCCCTGGTTGCGGTAATGGAACAGGCTGATATTCCAGTTCGGCGCCATCGACGACAGAAACTTCATCAGCGCGCCCGGCCGCTCTGGGAACTCAAAGCGAAACAGGCGCTCGCTATGCGCGAGCGGCGAGCGGCCGCCCACCATATAGCGGATGTGTTGCTTGGAGAGTTCGTCGCCGGTCAGGTCGACCGTGGCAAAGCCGTGCGCTTCGAAAGCGCCGGCGATCTGCGCCGATTCGCTGCGGTTCCTGATCTGCACGCCTACGAAGATGTGCGCGGAGTTGGCGTCCGCGATCCGGTAGTTGAACTCGGTCACGCTGCGCGTGCCGACCAGTTCGCAGAAGCGTTTGAAACTGCCGCGTTCTTCGGGGATCGTCACGGCGAACACGGCTTCGCGCGACTCGCCGACTTCGGCGCGTTCGGCCACGAAACGCATCCGGTCGAAATTCATGTTCGCGCCGGAGGTGACCGCGATCAGCGTCTGATTCTCAATGCCTGAACGTTCGGCATACTGTTTTGCGCCCGCGACCGCCAGCGAACCGGCCGGCTCCAGCACGCTGCGCGTGTCCTGAAAGACGTCCTTGATTGCCGCGCACAGGGCGTCCGTGTTCACGATCAACACGTCGTCCAGATACTCGCGGCACAGGCGGAAGGTTTCTTCGCCGACGAGCTTGACGGCTGTGCCGTCCGAAAAGAGGCCCACTTCGTTCAGCGTAACCCGTTCTCCCGCCTTCAGGGACTGCGCCATCGCGCAGGAATCGTCGGTCTGCACGCCGATCACCTTGATCTCCGGGCGCACCGACTTGACGTAAGCGGCAACCCCGGCGGCCAGCCCGCCGCCGCCAATGGGCACGAAGATCGCGTGAATCGGCCCCTGATGCTGGCTGAGAATCTCCATAGCGACGGTGCCCTGGCCGGCAATCACATACGGATCGTCGAACGGGTGCACGAAAGTCAGGCCACGCTGTTCCTGCAACTTGACGGCGTGCGCGTAAGCATCGCTATACGATTCGCCCGCCTGCACGACCTCCACCGTGGGGCCGCCGTGCGCGCGCACGGCGTCGACCTTCACCTGCGGGGTGGTCACCGGCACCACGATGATCGCCTTGACGCCCATACGCGCGGCCGACAGCGCCACGCCCTGAGCGTGATTGCCCGCCGAAGCCGTAATCACGCCGCGTTGCAGCGCCTCGGCCGGAATATGCGCCATCTTGTTGTACGCGCCGCGTACCTTGAACGAGAACACCGGCTGGTTGTCTTCGCGCTTCAGGTAAATCGGATTGCGCAAGCGTGCCGACAGATTCGGCGCATGTTCGAGCTCGGTCTCGCGGGCGACGTCATAGACGCGCGCGGTCAGGGTTTTCTTCAGGTAGTCGTGAGAAGCCATGCGGGTGGCGCGGTGCGCTGTGTGAGACGGGAAAGGACAATGATAGCGCCAACGGCCCGCGCTCTGGACTCTACCGAACGGCCAGGTTCGGGAAAGGGCGCCCGCCCGACCGTCCGGTCGAAGAATTCTGGACTCACCAGATGGGACATAGTTAGGCGTTTGGTCCAGCAAACGCCCGTTTTCGGGCGATTCGCGCGTCAACGCGTGCGCGGATCATGCGGTAGAATTCCATTTTGGAACAAGGATCGGAAGATGCACTGGCAGCCTCGGATCGCCCATTTGATGCCCGTCCCGCGTGAGTCTCGTCCCGCGGCGCAGCGGCACATCTGTTGCGCACGATCGTGTAGCTGCATCTAAGCGCCGCGAAGCGGCTGGCGTGTGTGGTCCGCCGGCAGGTGCCTCGCCCAACTAGAAGATTTCCAGAATTGCGCCCCACGCGCACCGTCAGGCGGCGCCTCCTTAATCGTTGCTTAATTATCGATTGGCGAGTGCGCCCAACTGACTCACCGAGTCGTCCAAACATGAACGCACCTCAAGTATTCGATCCGCACGGAGCCGCCGCTGCGGTGGCTGCCGACCCTGAAGCGCGCCTGCGCGAAATTCCCTATAACTACACCTCGTTTTCCGACCGTGAAATCGTTATCCGCCTGCTGGGCAACGACGCATGGGATGCGCTGGCCGAATTGCGCGCCGAACGCCGCACCGGCCGCTCGGCACGGATGCTGTACGAAGTGCTCGGCGACATCTGGGTGGTGCGCCGCAATCCGTACCTGCAGGACGACCTGCTCGACAACCCGAAGCGCCGCGCGCTGCTGATCGAAGCCCTGCATCACCGCCTGTCGGAGATCGAGAAGCGCCGCCGCGCAGACCTGACCGAACATGGCGACGAAGCCGGTGTGGGCCGCGCCGCACGCGTCGAGACGCTGGTGGTGGCGGCGCGCCGTGCGGTGGACGACTTCGCCAACGAGTTCGACAAGACGGCTGAGTTGCGCCGCCGCGCCACCAAGGTGCTGGGCCGCGTCACGCAGAAAGACAACATCAAGTTCGATGGCCTCTCGCGCGTCTCGCACGTGACCGACGCCACCGACTGGCGCGTCGAGTATCCGTTCGTCGTACTGACACCCGACAGCGAGGCCGAGATCGCCGGCATGATCAAGGCCTGCTTCGAGCTGGGCCTGACGGTGATCCCGCGTGGCGGCGGCACCGGCTACACCGGCGGCGCCGTGCCGCTCACGCCGTTTTCGGCGGTCATCAACACCGAAAAGCTCGAACAGCTCGGCGCAGTCGAACTGACCGAACTGCCGGGCGTGCCGCGCAAGGTCGCCACCATTTTCTCGGGCGCGGGTGTCGTCACGCGCCGGGTCACCGAAGCCGCCGAACAGGCCGGCTACGTGTTCGCGGTCGATCCGACCTCGCTCGACGCCTCGTGTATCGGCGGTAACGTCGCCATGAACGCGGGCGGCAAGAAGGCGGTGCTGTGGGGCACGGCGCTGGACAATCTCGCCTGGTGGCGCATGGTCGACCCGGAAGGCAACTGGCTCGAAGTCACGCGCCTCGACCACAACATGGGCAAGATCCACGACGTCGAAGTGGCGCGTTTCGAACTGAAGTGGTTCGACGGTGAACACGCGCCAGGCGAAAAGCTGTTGCGCACCGAATCGCTCGACATCAAGGGCCGCGTGTTCCGCAAGGAAGGGCTCGGCAAGGACGTCACGGATAAATTCCTTGCCGGTCTGCCGGGTATCCAGAAGGAAGGTTGCGACGGCTTGATCACGTCGGCGCGCTGGGTGCTGCACAAGATGCCCGCGCATACGCGCACCGTCTGCCTCGAGTTCTTTGGCCAGGCGCGCGATGCCATTCCGAGCATCGTCGAAATCAAGGACTACCTGTTCGAAACGTCGCGCCAGGGCGGTGCGATTCTCGCCGGGCTCGAGCATCTGGACGAGCGCTATCTGCGCGCAGTCGGCTACGCGACCAAGTCCAAGCGCAACGCGTTTCCGAAGATGGTGCTGATCGGCGACATCGTCGGCGACGATGCGGATGCGGTGGCGCAAGCCACCTCGGAAGTCGTGCGCATGGCCAACGGCAAGAGCGGCGAGGGTTTCGTGGCGGTGGCCGCCGAAGCCCGCAAGCGCTTCTGGCTCGACCGCAGCCGTACGGCCGCGATCGCGAAGCACACCAACGCGTTCAAGATCAACGAAGACGTCGTGATTCCGCTCAATCGCATGGGCGAGTACACCGACGGGATCGAGCGCATCAACATCGAACTGTCGATCAAGAACAAGCTGCAACTGCTCGACGCGCTGGAAGCCTTCTTCAAGGCCGGCAAGCTGCCGCTCGGCAAGAGCGACGACGCCAACGAGATTCCGAGCGCCGAACTGCTCGAAGACCGCGTCCAGCATGCGCTCACGTTGCTCAAGCAGGTCCGCACGCGTTGGGAGTTCCTGCGCGACAAGCTCGATCTGTCCTTGCGTGAAGCGCAGCATTATCTGGTTGGACTGGGCTACGAAGCGCTCGCGGAGAAGTTTGCCGATCGCGCCGACGCGCAGCCTGGGGCCACGGTGTTCCATGTCACGCAGGACCGCACGATCCGCGTGTCGTGGAAACAGGAAATCCGCGCCGAACTGCGGCAGATCTTCAACGGCGGCGAATTCAAGCCGATCCTCGAAGAAGCGCAGGCCATCCATAAGCAGGTGCTGCGTGGCCGCGTATTCGTTGCGCTGCACATGCACGCGGGCGACGGCAATGTTCATACGAACATCCCCGTCAACTCCGACAACTACGAGATGCTGCAGGACGCCCATACGGCGGTTGCGCGCATCATGAAGCTGGCGCGTTCGCTCGACGGCGTGATTTCCGGCGAACATGGCATCGGCATTACCAAGCTCGAATTCCTGACCGAGGAAGAGATCGGCGAATTCCGCAAGTACAAGCAGCGCGTCGATCCGCATGGCCGCTTCAATGCGGGCAAGCTGCTGGAAGGCGCTGACCTGCGTAACGCCTACACGCCGAGCTTCGGGCTGATGGGCTACGAGTCGCTGATCATGCAGCAGTCGGATATCGGCGCCATTTCCGAATCCATCAAGGACTGCCTGCGATGCGGCAAGTGCAAGCCGGTGTGCGCGACTCACGTACCGCGCGCCAACCTGCTGTATAGCCCGCGCAACAAGATTCTCGCCACCTCGCTGCTGGTCGAGGCGTTCCTGTACGAAGAGCAGACGCGCCGCGGCGTGTCGATCAAGCACTGGGACGAGTTCAACGACGTGGCCGACCACTGCACGGTGTGTCACAAGTGCGTGACGCCGTGCCCGGTGAAGATCGACTTCGGCGATGTCACGATGAACATGCGCAATCTGCTGCGCAAGATGGGCAAGAAGAAGTTCAATGCGGGCAATGCGGCGGGCATGTTCTTTCTCAACGCCACCAATCCGCAGACCATTAATATCGCGCGCACCGCGATGATGGGCGTCGGCTACAAGGCGCAGCGCCTCGGCAACGACGTGCTCAAGAAGTTCGCGAAGAAGCAGACGGCGCACCCGCCTGCTACCGTCGGCAAGCCGAAGGTGGTGGAGCAGGTGATCCACTTCATGAACAAGAAGATGCCGGGCAATCTGCCGAAGAAGACGGCGCGGGCGCTGCTCGACATCGAAGACAACAAGATCGTGCCGATCATCCGCAATCCGAAGACCACCACGGTCGATACGGAAGCGGTGTTCTACTTCCCCGGTTGCGGTTCCGAACGTCTGTTTTCGCAAGTCGGTCTCGCGACCCAAGCCATGCTGTGGGAAGCCGGCGTGCAAACCGTGCTGCCGCCGGGCTACCTGTGTTGCGGCTATCCCCAGCGCGGCTCCGGCCAGTTCGATAAGGCCGAGAAAATCGTCACGGATAACCGCGTGCTGTTCCACCGCGTCGCCAACACGCTCAACTACCTCGACATCAAGACCGTGGTGGTGTCGTGCGGAACGTGTTACGACCAGCTCGCCGGTTACGAATTCGACAAGATCTTCCCGGGCTGCCGGATCATCGACATCCACGAGTTCCTGCTCGAGAAGGGCATGAAGCTCGATGGCGTCCATGGCATGCGCTACATGTATCACGATCCGTGCCACACGCCGATCAAGACGATGGACCCGGTCAAGCTCGTCAACCAGTTGATGGGCTCGGAGAAGGACGGCTACAAGATCGAGAAGAACGATCGTTGCTGTGGTGAATCCGGCACACTCGCCGTGACGCGTCCAGACATTTCGACGCAGGTCCGCTTCCGCAAGGAAGAGGAGATCCGCAAGGGCGCGGCGAAGCTGCGCGGCATTCCTCTGGTGGCCGGAGCAGGCGCCAGTGCGATCGATCCGGCTAATGCTTCCGCTGATGCTGCGGGCGCCCCGAACGGCTCGGTAGCCAAGGCTGGCGACGCTCCGACACCAGCGGGTGCCACCGACGTGAAGATCCTGACGAGCTGCCCGTCGTGCCTGCAAGGTCTGTCGCGCTACAACGAGGACGCGAACATCGAGGCGGACTACATCGTCGTCGAAATGGCCCGTCACGTGTTGGGTGAAGACTGGATGGCGGACTACGTGCAGCGGGCGAACAATGGCGGAATCGAGCGCGTGCTGGTTTAATGGCACGACTGACGCCTGACGCTTGAGGACGACGATGGAATGCGTATTTTGCCGTGAAGATGGCGGTGACGTGCTGTGGCAGGACGATACGATGCGTATCGTTCTCGCCGATGAACACGATTACCCAGGCTTTTGCCGGGTGATCTGGAACAGGCATGTTGCCGAGTTTTCGGATCTTGCCGAGTCCGACCGCGACCGCGTGATGCGCGCCGTGTACGCGGTCGAGCGTGCCATACGGCGCATCCTGCAGCCGGTCAAAGTGAACCTGGCGAGTCTCGGCAACCAGGTGCCGCATGTGCATTGGCATGTGATTCCGCGTTACTCGAACGACGCGCATTTTCCGCTGCCGATCTGGGCGCCGCGCCAACGCACGGTGTCGGAGGCGCTGCTGTCTTCGCGGCGCGCGCAGGCTACCTTGCTGCGCGACGCGGTGCGCCACGAAATCGAACAAACCTTGGCCTGAGGTCAAATATGAGTGGATTAACTCGCGACACGCCGGTGCCGACCGGCGTGGTGGTGCATGCCACGTCGCATGTGCTGGAACTGCAATACGCAAATGGCGAATCGTGGCGCGTGCCGTTCGAACTGCTGCGCGTCTGTTCACCGTCCGCGGAAGTACGTGGACATGGGCCGGGGCAGGAGACGCTACAGACCGGCAAACGCGAGGTGACGATCACCTCGATTGAAGGCGTCGGCAACTACGCGCTCCAGCCAACCTTCTCCGACGGTCATTCCAGCGGACTCTATTCGTGGGATCTGCTGTACGACATCGCCACCCGCCAGGACGAACTCTGGCGCGACTATCTCGACAAACTGGCAGCGGCAGGTGTCGACCGGGACGCCCCAATGCCTGCATCCGGCGCACCGCACGGTCATTGTCACTGATACGATTCGGCCTGACTGCCGCGATGATGCGGCGCAACAATCCAGAATACGCGAAAGGACGAACGCGATGAGCAAAACCCACTTCGGCTTTCAGACGGTCGACGAACAGGACAAAGCGCAGAAGGTGGCGGGGGTGTTCCATTCCGTTGCCGCCAACTACGACCTGATGAACGACCTGATGTCGGGCGGGTTGCACCGGGCGTGGAAGATATTCACGATCGCCCAGGCGAACGTGCGGCCGGGCTACAAGGTGCTCGATATCGCGGGCGGCACGGGCGACCTCTCCAAAGAATTCGCCAAAAAGGCGGGTTCGACGGGCGAGGTCTGGCACACGGACATCAACGAATCGATGCTGCGGGTGGGCCGCGACCGGTTGCTCGACAAGGGCATTATTACGCCGGCGCTGTTGTGCGACGCAGAAAAAATTCCCTTTCCCGACAACTACTTCGACGTGGTGACGGTGGCTTTCGGGCTGCGTAACATGACCCATAAGGACATCGCGCTGGCGGAAATGCGCCGCGTGCTGAAGCCGGGCGGGCGTCTGCTCGTGCTGGAGTTTTCGAAAGTGTGGGACCCGCTCAAAAAGGTCTACGACGTCTATTCGTTCAAGGTGCTGCCGTGGCTCGGCGACCGCTTCGCGAAAGACGCCGAGAGCTACCGTTACCTGGCCGAATCGATCCGGATGCACCCGGACCAGGAAACTTTGAAAACAATGATGGAACAAGCTGGCCTCGACGGCGTCAAATATTACAATCTGTCAGCTGGTGTGGTAGCTTTGCATGTGGGGACCAAATACTAGGGTCCCTAACCCGTCGTTTTTAAAGGAATATTTCATCATGTCCGATTCTAGGTTGTTATCTTCCCGTAAGGTGTCGAGGTCGTTGGCGAGGAGAATCGGACTGGCAGTCATGGTCGGTCTGATCGCGGTTGCCACGGTCGCGTCGCTCGACGCCGAGGCAAGACGCATGGGCGGCGGCCGTAGCATCGGCCGTCAGCAATCCAGCACCATGCAGCGTCAAACGACGCCACCGGCGCAGCCTTCACCATCTCCGCAGCAATCGGCGCAAGCCGCTCAGGCGCAGCGCGCGCAACCGGCGCCGACTCCGGCCGCCGCGCCTAACCGCTCGCGCTGGCTCGGGCCGATCGCGGGCCTGGCCGCCGGGCTGGGTATCGCCGCGCTGCTCTCGCATTTCGGGCTGGGCGAGGCGTTTGCCGGTGCAATGGCCAACATGCTCGTAATTGCCGCTATCGCGATGCTGGCAATCTGGCTGATTCGCCGTTTCATGGGCCGCAAGCGCGACGCAGCGGCGCCGGCTTATGCGGCAAGCGCGCCGAGTCTGAACAGCGGCCGTGATCCCTATTCGCAGGAACCCAGCTTTACGCCGGTGTCGTCCGGTTCGGGTTCCGGTTCGTACGCTGCGCCGGTGATGCAGGCGGCGCCGGTTGTCCCGGCCGGCTTCGATTCGGATGCCTTCGTGCGCAACGCAAAGGTGTACTTCGTGCGCCTGCAGGCCGCCTGGGACGTGGGCAACATCGCAGACATCCGCGAATTCACCACGCCGGAGATGTTCGCCGAAGTAAAGGTCGACCTCGATTCACGCGGCGCGGAAGCGAATCTGACCGACGTGGTGCAACTGAACGCGGAATTGCTGGGGGTCGAAGAGATGGCCAACGAGTCCGTCGCCAGCGTGCGCTTCTCCGGTCTGATGCGCGAAAGCTCGGGCGCGCCGGCCGCACCGTTCGTGGAAATCTGGAATCTGTCGAAGTCGGCGCGCGCTGGTGAAGGCTGGTTGCTCGCGGGCATTCAGCAGGTCGGCCAGGCCACGTCTGCGCACTAAAGTCGAACCCCGCCCATTAGCCGTTCGGCCGAGCAAGCCGGAAAGCGAACGGACGTTACAATAGGAACCCGCGTGGGCACATCGCCCGCGCGGGTTTTTTCTTGCCACTCTCAATGACCCTCGCCGCCAAGCCCTTCGCTGCTGCCGTCAATCACCTGCTCGCCCGCGAATCGTGGGCACGTGAGCGCCTCGTCCCCTACGCCGGCAAGACTGCCCGGTTGTCCTGTCCGCCTGTCGTTCTGATCCTGCTGGTCCAGCCGGACGGCTATCTGGCCGCGGTCGACGAATCGCAAACGCATCAGTTCGACGTCACCGTGTCCGTCCCGTCGGAGGCGTTGTCGGCCTTTGTGCAGGGTGGTCAGGCTGCCGTGATGAAGCATGTGAAGATCGAAGGCGACGCGGAGTTCGCCACGGCGATCGCCAAACTCGCGGAGCATTTGCGCTGGGAGCCGGAGGAAGATCTGGCGCGTCTGATTGGCGATGGTCCGGCGTGGCGGGTGGCCACGGTGGCGCGTTCGGTCGGCGAGCATGCGCGCCGCACCGGGCGCAATCTGCTCGATTCGGTCGCCGAATACCTGCTCGATGAAAATCCGCAACTGGTGCGCCGCGCTGCGCTAGGCGAGTTCAATGCCGAACTCGCTCGCGCCCGCGATGCGCTGGCTCGCGTCGAAAAGCGCCTCGAGCGCCTTGAACAGAAGGTCGAAGCCCGCGGCGTCAATGCGCCGGCCGGCGCCGCCACGTCGCGCGGCACGCGCTAGTCACAGGGCTCAACCATGCGTTTTCTGCGTTTTCTCAAGATTTTCTTCACAGTCATCCGCTTCGGTCTCGATGAAATGATGCTGGGCCGCATCAACGACCGTCGCGTGCGGTTTTTGCTGCGTATCACCACCATTGGCCGCAAGTTCGAGCAGCCGCCTGGCGTGCGTCTGCGCCTCGCGCTGGAAAGCCTCGGGCCGATCTTCGTGAAGTTCGGCCAGGTCCTCTCGACCCGGCGCGACCTGCTGCCCGTCGACATTGCCAACGAGCTTGCCAAACTGCAGGATCAGGTGCCCCCGTTCCCTTCGGATGTCGCGATCGGGCTGGTCGAGAAGTCGCTCGGTGCACCGGTCGACGTGCTGTTCGACGATTTCGAACGGGTGCCGGTGGCGAGCGCGTCGATCGCGCAAGTGCACTTCGCCAAGGTGAAGGCCGGCCAGCATGCGGGCAAGGCGGTTGCGGTGAAGGTATTGCGCCCGAACATGCTGCCCGTGATCGATTCGGACCTCGCGTTGCTGCGCGATATCGCCGTCTGGGCCGAGCGTCTGTGGGCGGACGGCAAGCGTCTTAAGCCGCGCGAGGTGGTGGCGGAGTTCGACAAGTACCTGCACGACGAACTCGACCTGATGCGCGAAGCGGCCAATGGCAGCCAGTTGCGCCGCAATTTCGCGGGCCTCGATCTGCTGCTCGTGCCTGAGATGTACTGGGAGTTCTGCACGCCTACCGTGTTAGTGATGGAGCGCATGGTCGGTGTGCCGATCAGCCAGGTGGAGACATTGCGCGCCGCGGGCGTGGACATTCCTAAGCTGGCCCGCGAAGGCGTCGAGATTTTTTTCACCCAGGTGTTCCGCGACGGCTTTTTCCACGCCGACATGCATCCGGGCAATATTCAGGTGAGTCTCGATCCGGCGCACTTCGGACGGTATATCGCGCTGGACTTCGGCATCATCGGCGCGCTGTCGGATTTCGATAAAAACTACCTCGCGCAGAACTTCCTCGCGTTCTTCAAGCGTGACTACCATCGGGTTGCCACGCTGCATCTGGAGTCGGGCTGGGTGCCACCCACCACGCGTGTCGAGGAACTGGAGAGCGCGATTCGTGCTGTCTGCGAGCCGTACTTCGACCGCGCGCTGAAGGACATTTCGCTAGGTCAGGTCCTGATGCGCCTGTTCTCTACCTCGCGCCGTTTCAACGTCGAAATCCAGCCGCAGCTCGTGCTGTTGCAAAAGACCATGCTGAACGTCGAAGGGCTGGGGCGTTCGCTCGATCCGGAGCTCGACCTCTGGAAGACCGCCAAGCCTTACCTCGAACGCTGGATGAACGAACAGATCGGCCTGCGCGGCTGGTATGAGCGGCTCAAGATCGAGGCGCCGCAGTGGAGCAAGACGCTGCCGCAATTGCCGCGTCTGATCCATCACGTGCTGGCGGAACGTCATGACAGCTCGCGCGGCGCGGGCGACGACATGATTCGCCAGATCCTGCTCGAACAGAAGCGGACCAACCGGCTGTTGCAGGGCTTGCTGCTGTTCGGGATTGCGGTTGGCGTGGGAGCGGTCGTGGCACGTGCGTGGCTGGCGCTGGCATATGGTGGATAAGACTCCGCCGGCCCAGCCGGCCAACCCTATAGGCGCGGACTTCACCACGCGGGACCCAAACTCCCCGGCGTTCTGGGACGAGCGTTTCGAGCGAGGTTTTATCCCATGGGATCAGGCTGGCGTGCCGGCGGCGTTTCAAGCGTTCGCCGCGAAGCATGTCCATGCGGCAGTGTTGATCCCCGGTTGCGGCAGCGCGTGGGAGGCGCTGTGGCTAGCCGCTCAGGGACGCCAGGTGCAGGCGATCGATTTCTCGCCCGCGGCGGTCGCGGCTGCCCGGGCACAATTGGGGGCACACGCGCAGGTGGTCGAGCCGGCGGATTTCTTTGCCTGGCAGCCGCCATTCACACCGGACTGGATCTACGAACGCGCCTTTCTGTGCGCGTTGCCAAAAGACCGTCGCACCGATTATGCGCAGCGCATGGCCGAGCTTCTTCCCGCCGGTGCGCTGCTGGCCGGCTTCTATTTCCTCGGCGCCAGCCTCAAAGGACCGCCGTTCGGTATCGAACGCGACGAGCTCGACACGTTGTTGACACCGTACTTCGATCTGATCGAAGACGAGCCGGTGAGCGATTCCATTCCCGTGTTCGCCGGGCGTGAGCGCTGGCTGACCTGGCGCCGCCGTGCTGCCCCCGGGACTTGATCCCACACGGAGCGCCCCCATTTAAGAAAACGGTGCCTGCGTCGGCCGCTCGCCCCAAAAACCGGGGATGGGTATTGTTTGCGGCTATAATTCAAGGCTTTGCAAGCGTTTATCAGATTACTGTAGGGAAAAGATCATGCCGATCTACGCTTATCGCTGCGAGTCATGCGGCTTCGGAAAGGACGTGCTTCAGAAGATGAGCGACGCTCCGTTGTCCAACTGCCCTGAGTGCGGAAAAGACACCTTTCGCAAGCAGGTGACCGCAGCCGGGTTTCAATTGAAGGGTTCGGGCTGGTACGTGACCGATTTCCGCGGCGGTAATAGCGCAAAGAGCGCTACGGCCCCGAACGGCGGCACGGAGGCCGCACCGGCCAAGACCGAAGGTGGTGACACGGCAAGCGGTACGTCGGACAGCGCAGCCGCGAGTTCCGCGAGCCCAGCCGCGGCGCCGGCGGGGCCAGCAGCACCTGCCGCACCCGCAGCCAACACGGGCTCCAGTAATGCCTAGCTAGCGTCGTCGCCTTTCGGGGCGGCACACTCGCCGCACCTGGCTTCGCCGGGGTGGCTTTCTGGCGATATACATGACGACGAAAAAAACGACGCTCAAATCCGTGTTTCTGACTGGCCTGCTGGTGCTGGTGCCGCTGGCCATCACGTTGTGGGTGCTCGGTCTGATTATCGGCACGATGGACCAGACGCTGTTGCTGCTGCCGGAATCCTGGCAGCCGGAGCGGGCGCTCGGCTTCCGGTTGCCCGGTCTCGGCGCGGTGCTGACGCTGGCGTTCATCTTCATCGTCGGTCTGTTGACGCAGAACTTCATCGGGCAGAAGCTCGTGAAGTGGTGGGAGCTCCTCGTCGGCCATATCCCGGTGGTGGGGCCGATCTACACGAGCGTCAAGCAGGTGTCGGATACCTTGCTCTCCAGCAGCGGCAATGCATTTCGCAAAGCGCTTCTGATCGAGTATCCGCGCAAGGGTTGCTATACGATTGCGTTTTTGACCGGAATTCCGGGCGGCGACGTGGTCAACCACCTGAAGGAAGATCACGTCAGCGTGTACGTGCCGACTACGCCGAACCCGACGTCCGGCTTCTTCCTGATGGTGCCGAAGAGCGAAGTGGTCGAACTCGATATGACAGTCGACGCTGCGCTCAAGTACATTGTCTCGATGGGCGTGGTGGCGCCGTCCGCGCCGCCAGCGCCGCTGCGCCGCTCCTCCATTGAGCCGCCGATGTAATGCCGGCGCGCATTGTTTCAGTTTCATGAGCAGCGCGCCGTTCAACTAATGCAAAACGAAAGACAAACATCATGTCGATGCGATCTGAATACTGCGGTCTGGTGACCGAACACCTGTTGGGCCAAACCGTGTCGCTGTGCGGCTGGGTGAGCCGTCGCCGTGACCACGGCGGCGTTATTTTCGTCGACCTGCGCGACCGCGAAGGCCTCGTTCAGGTCGTGTGCGACCCGGATCGTGCGGAGATGTTCAAGACCGCCGAAGGCGTGCGCAACGAGTTCTGCGTGCAGATCAAGGGTGTCGTGCGCAACCGTCCGGAAGGCACGACCAATGCGGCGCTGAAGAGCGGCAAGATCGAAGTGCTGTGCCATGAGCTGACCGTGCTGAACGCGTCGGTCACGCCGCCGTTCCCGCTCGACGACGACAACCTGTCGGAAACCACCCGCCTCACGCACCGCGTGCTCGACCTGCGCCGTCCGCAGATGCAGCACAACCTGCGTCTGCGCTACCGCGTCGCGATCGAAGTGCGCAAGTATCTGGACGCGCAAGGCTTCATCGACATCGAAACGCCGATGCTCACCAAGAGCACGCCGGAAGGCGCGCGCGACTACCTCGTGCCGTCGCGTACCAACCCGGGCCAGTTCTTCGCGCTGCCGCAGTCGCCGCAGCTGTTCAAGCAATTGCTGATGGTGGCGAACTTCGATCGCTACTACCAGATCGTCAAGTGCTTCCGCGACGAAGACCTGCGCGCCGACCGTCAGCCGGAATTCACGCAGATCGACTGCGAAACCTCGTTCCTCACCGAGCAGGAAATTCGCGACCTGTTCGAAGCCATGATCCGTCACGTGTTCAAGGTGACGATCGGCGTCGACCTCGCCGAAAAATTCCCGGTGATGGAGTACTCCGAAGCAATGCGCCGTTTCGGTTCGGACAAGCCGGACCTGCGCGTGAAGCTCGAATTCACCGACCTGACCGACGCGGTCAAGGACGTCGACTTCAAGGTGTTCAGCACGCCGGCCAACACCAAGGACGGTCGCGTCGCGGCGCTGCGCGTGCCGAAGGGCAGCGAACTGTCGCGTGGCGATATCGACAGCTACACGGAATTCGTGCGCATCTACGGCGCGAAGGGCCTCGCGTGGATCAAGGTCAACGAAGTCGCGAAGGGCCGTGACGGTCTGCAAAGCCCGATCGTCAAGAACCTGCACGACGAAGCCGTGAAGGCCATCATCGAGCGCACCGGTGCGCAAGACGGCGACATCATTTTCTTCGCGGCGGATCGGGCGAAGGTCGTCAACGACAGCCTCGGCGCACTGCGTCTGAAGATCGGTCATTCGGAATTCGGCAAGGCGAACGGTCTCGTCGAAACCGGCTGGAAGCCGCTGTGGGTGGTGGACTTCCCGATGTTCGAATACGACGAAGAGGAAAACCGCTACGTCGCCGCGCATCACCCGTTCACGAGCCCGAAGGACGAGCACCTCGAGTATCTGGAAACGGATCCGGCGCGCTGCCTCGCGAAGGCCTACGACATGGTGCTGAACGGCTGGGAAATCGGCGGCGGTTCGGTGCGTATCCACCGTGAAGAAGTGCAGAGCAAGGTGTTCCGCGCGCTCAAGATCAACGCGGAAGAAGCCCGCGCCAAGTTCGGCTTCCTGCTCGACGCGCTGCAATACGGCGCGCCGCCTCACGGCGGTATTGCCTTCGGTCTGGACCGCATCATCACGATGATGGCCGGCGCCGATTCGATCCGCGACGTGATCGCGTTCCCGAAGACGCAGCGTGCGCAGGATCTGCTCACGCAGGCACCGAGCGAAGTGGACGAGCGCCAGTTGCGCGAGTTGCACATCCGTCTGCGTCAGCCGGAGGCGAAGGCGTAAGGCTGCACAGGCTGCTGCAGCGGTTCACCGGGTCACGCATATAGCGGCCCGGCGAAGCGCAGTCAGGCAAAGGAAGAAGGCGCGTCATGCGCCTTTTTCCTTTTTTGCGTTACAGTCGTAGCAACACGCCACGCGATACGCGATACGCGAAACCATCGCCTCAACCGACATGTAACGCGCGCAGCCTGCGCCTAGTCTTATCGCCATGCCGAAACCGCCGAAGATTCCCGAATCCGTTCTTGTTGTGATCCATACGCCGGGGCTCGATGTGCTGCTCATCGAACGCGCGGACCGCGCTGGTTTCTGGCAGTCGGTGACCGGCTCGAAGGACGCGCTCGACGAACCGCTTGCGGATACGGCCATGCGCGAAGTGGCCGAGGAAACCGGTATCGTTGTCGGCAGTTCCAGCGTGCCGCGTGATGCGCTGTTCGACTGGCAATATCAGATCGAGTATGAGATCTATCCGGTCTGGCGTCATCGCTACGCGGAAGGTGTCACGCGCAACACCGAGCACTGGTTCAGCCTGCAAGTGCCGCAGCGCTGCGAAGTGACGCTCGCGCCGCTCGAACATACGGCGCATCTCTGGCTACCGCATGAAGAAGCGGCCGAACGCTGCTTCTCTTCGTCGAATGCCGACGCGATCCTGCAGTTGCCGCAACGCCTGAAAGGGCGGTCCCGATGACGGGCGGCGGTACACGGCATTTCGAACGACTTCGGCAGACGCTGTTCGGCCGCCGCTACTGGTCGAAGTACCGCTTCACGCCCGGTAACGAAGTCCAGCTGTTTCTGTCCGGCGAGGCGTTCTTTGCGTCCTTGATCGAGCGGATCGATGCAGCCGAGAAAGACGTCGTCCTCGAAACCTACATCTTCTGCAGCGACGACGCGGGCCAGGCCGTGAGCGCCGCCTTGCTGCGCGCGGCCGACCGCGGCGTGCGCGTGCGCGTGATTACGGATGGCATCGGCACCGCGCGTCTAACGCTTTTCAACGACTGGCCGGCGCGTGGCGTCGAGCACCGCATCTACAACCCGCATCTGTTTGGTCGCTTCGGCTTTTCGCGCACGCATCGGAAGCTGGCGGTGGTGGATGACCAGGTGGCGTGGTGCGGCGGTATCAATATCGTCGACGACTACGAAAACGACGGCATGCGTTTGCCCTATCGCCGTTGGGACTTCACGGTCGAATTGCGGGGGCCGGTGGTGGCCGACGTGCACGAGGCCTTCGAAACGCAGTGGCACCGGATTCGCTTCGGTCATCGTCCGGTCGAATCGCTGCAGCCCGATTTCTCGCTCAAGGACGATGCGAGCCTCGGTGCGCCGCGCCGCGGCCGCAACCACAGTGCCGAGCCGCGAGGCGCCGGCGAGCCCGTGGTGGCATTCGTCGCACGCGACAACCTGATCAACCGTCGCGCCATCGAGAAGGCCTATCTCTCGGCGATTGGCCAGGCGCGCTCGGAAGTGCTGCTCGCCAATCCCTACTTCATGCCGGGCCGCAAGTTGCGCCGGGCATTGACGTATGCGGCGCGGCGCGGCGTCGACGTGAAGCTCGTGATTGGGCGCAAGGAGTTCGCCGCGCTCGATTATGCCGTGCCGTTTCTATACCGCTCGTTGCTCAAGGCCGGCGTGAAGATCGCCGAGTACGAAAAGACCATGTTGCACGGCAAGGTGGCGGTGGTCGATTCGAACTGGGGGACGGTGGGTTCGTCGAACCTCGATGCACTGAGCCTGATGCTCAACAACGAGGCCAACGTCGTGCTGGTGGCGCACGAGCAGGTCGGCACGCTGCGCGAGGCGATCCTCAAGGCGTTCGACGAATCGCGCCGGATCGATCTGGCGCACTACGAAGCGCGTCCCGCAGGTGAGCGCGTGTTGAACTGGCTAGCCTATAACACCTACCGCGTCGTGATGAAGCTCCTGACGGTGGGCGGCTACGACTGACACGCTTCCAGCCGTCGGGATAAACCCGGGCTTGCATCGAGCCCAGCGCCGTCAGATCAGACAAGATTAGTACAACAAGGCAAACGCCTCTAAAAAATCTCCCTCGTCCGATTGACGTATGACGCAAAATTGATGCTCCGGTTAGAAACCGGTTTCTAATAAAGTCCTTGTTTCGCGGACGGCAGCACTCAATAATAGTACGGCCGTTCGATTTTTCTTTCGGTCACACAAGAACGGTAAAACAGCTATGCGAAAAGGCGAACAAACGCGAGCCGCGATTCTCGAAGCCGCACTCGATCTGGCAAGCCGCGACGGACTAGAAGGTCTGACGATTGGCCTGCTAGCCGAGCGCATGCAGATGAGCAAGAGCGGCGTGTTTGCGCACTTCGGGTCGCGCGAAGACCTGCAGGTCGAGGTGGTGCGCGAATATCACCGTCGTTTTGAAGACGAGGTGTTTTTCCCGAGTCTGCGTGAGCCGCGCGGCTTGCCGCGTTTGCGCGCGATGATCTCCCGCTGGATTGAGAAGCGCATCCAGGAAGTCACTACCGGATGCATCTACATCAGCGGTGCGGTCGAGTACGACGACCGTGCGGACAACCCGGTGCGCGAGCAACTGGTGTCGAGCGTGACGATCTGGCGTGCTGCGCTCACCCGGGCCATTTCGCAGGCAATGGAAGAAGGGCATCTGCGTGCGGATACCAACCCGCAACTGATGCTCTTCGAACTGTACAGCTTCACGCTCGGCCTGCATCACGACGCACGCTTCCTGCACTTGCCGGATGCCGTGCCTCTCACGTGGGCCGCGCTCGAAAAACTGATTGTTTCGTATCAGAGCGAAAGCCGTTAGCGGGGCGGCGGGATCCGGCGGATCCAGCGGCGCTAAAAAGTCCGGACCAAGGACATAAGCTGACGGCCTGGCTCCTTGTCAAACTTTGGAGAGAGTCATGGGACAGTACGCCGCGCCACTGCGCGACATGCAATTCGTGTTGCACGAGCTGCTTAACGTCGAAGGCGAAATCAGGCAGATGCCGAAGCACGCGGATCTCGACGCCGACACGATCAATGCGGTGCTGGAAGAGGCCGGCAAGTTCTGCTCCGAAGTGCTGTTCCCGCTGAATCAGAGCGGCGACCGGGAAGGCTGCACGTACGTCGGCGACGGCGTCGTGACCACGCCCAAGGGCTTCAAGGAAGCCTATAAACAATACGTTGAAGCCGGCTGGCCGGCGCTGGGCTGCGATCCCGAATACGGTGGCCAGGGCTTGCCGGCGTTCGTCAACAACGCTTTGTACGAAATGCTTAATTCGGCGAACCAGGCGTGGACGATGTATCCGGGCCTGTCGCACGGCGCGTACGAATGTCTGCACGCGCACGGCACGCCGGAACTGCAGCAGCGCTATCTGCCGAAGCTCGTCTCGGGTGTCTGGACCGGCACGATGTGTCTGACCGAGCCGCACTGCGGCACCGACCTGGGCATTCTGCGCACCAAGGCCGAACCGAACGTCGACGGCTCCTACTCGATCAGCGGCACCAAGATTTTCATCTCCAGCGGCGAACACGATCTCGCGGAGAACATCGTCCACCTCGTGCTCGCGCGTCTTCCGGATGCGCCGATGGGCACCAAGGGCATTTCGCTCTTCATCGTGCCGAAGTTCGTGCCGAACGAAGCCGGCGAGCCGGGCGAGCGCAATGCCGTGAAGTGCGGCTCCATCGAACACAAGATGGGCATTCACGCCAACGCCACGTGCGTGATCAATCTGGACAACGCAAAGGGCTGGCTGGTCGGCGAGGCGAACAAGGGCTTGAACGCCATGTTCGTGATGATGAACGCCGCGCGTCTTGGCGTCGGCATGCAGAGCCTCGGCCTGACCGAAGTCGCTTTCCAGAACTCGCTGACGTATGCGAAAGAGCGTCTGCAGATGCGTTCGCTGACCGGCCCGAAGGCGCCGGAAAAGGCCGCCGATCCGATCATCGTGCACCCGGACGTGCGCCGCATGCTGCTCACGCAGAAGGCCTACGCTGAAGCCGCCCGTGCATTCTCGTACTGGTCGGCGCTGCACATCGACAAGGAACTGTCGCACGCCGAAGAATCGGTGCGCAAGGATGCGGCTGACCTGGTCGCGCTGCTCACGCCGATACTGAAGGCCTTCCTCTCGGACAACGCGTTCGAAAGCACCAACCACGCCATGCAGATTTACGGCGGCCACGGCTTTATCGCCGAGTGGGGCATGGAGCAATACGTGCGCGACGCGCGTATCAACATGATCTACGAAGGCACCAACGCCATTCAGGCGCTCGACCTGCTGGGCCGCAAGATCCTCGGCGACATGGGCGCGAAGATGAAGAAGTTCGGCAAGCTGGTGACGGAGTTCGTCGAAGCCGAAGGCATCCGGCCGGAAATGCAGGAGTTCGTCAATCCGCTTGCCGACATCGGCGACAAGGTCCAGAAACTGACCATGGAACTCGGCATGAAGGCCATGCAGAACCCGGACGAAGTGGGCGCTGCGGCGGTGCCGTATCTGCGTACCGTCGGCCATCTGGTGTTCTCGTACTTCTGGGCCCGCATGGCTCGCGTCGCACTGGACAAGGAAGCGTCCGGCGATCCGTTCTACAAGGCCAAGCTCGCCACCGCGCGCTTCTACTTCGCCAAGCTGCTGCCGGAAACGGCGATGACGATTCGCCAGGCACGCGCCGGTTCGAAGTCGCTGATGGAAGTCGACGAAGCGCTGTTCTAACGCCTCATCACGGCGGCGTCAGGCGTGTTTGAAACGCGTGGCGCCGCCGCCAGCCGCACATAGCGAAACCCGTGCGCAATCGATGCGTGAGCGGTGCCTAAGCGATGCGAAGCCCGCACGAAACGCCCACCCCTATTCGCAACACCGCATAACTCCCCCGGAGGAACGACGTGAGCAATCTGATCATTCGCAAGGTAGCCGTACTCGGCGCCGGCGTGATGGGCGCGCAGATCGCCGCGCACCTGATCAACGCCAAGGTGCCCGTGCTGCTGTTCGACCTGCCTGCAAAGGAAGGCCCGAAAAACGCCATCGCGCTGAAGGCGATCGAAAATCTGAAGAAGTTGTCGCCGGCGCCGTTTGGCGTGAAGGACGACGCGCAATACATCCAGCCCGCCAATTACGACGACGATATCGGCAAGCTCGCCGAGTGCGATCTCGTGATCGAAGCCATCGCCGAACGGATGGACTGGAAGCACGATCTGTACAAGAAGGTCTCGCCGCATCTCGCGCCGAACGCGATTTTCGCGAGCAACACGTCGGGGCTATCTATCACCGCTCTGTCGGACGGTTTCCCGGATGAACTGAAGGCACGCTTTTGCGGGGTGCACTTCTTCAATCCGCCGCGTTACATGCACCTGGTCGAACTGATTCCGACCGCCACCACGCGTCCCGAAATTCTCGATCAGCTCGAAACGTTCCTGACGAGCGTGGTCGGCAAGGGCGTCGTGCGTGCGAAAGACACGCCGAACTTCATCGCCAATCGCGTCGGGATTTTCTCGATCCTCGCTGTCGTCACGGAAGCCGCGAAGTTCGGTCTGCGTTTCGACGAAGTGGATGATCTGACCGGTTCGCGTCTGGGTCGGGCGAAGTCCGCCACGTTCCGCACGGCGGACGTGGTCGGCCTCGACACCATGGCGCACGTCATCAAGACCATGCAGGACACCCTGAAGGACGATCCGTTCTTCCCGGTCTACGAAACGCCTGCGGTGCTCGCCGAACTGGTGAAAAAGGGCGCGCTCGGTCAGAAGACCGGTGCCGGCTTCTACAAGAAGGAAGGCAAGGCGATCAAGGTGCTCGACCCGAAAACGGGCGAGTACGTCGAAGGCGGCGCGAAGGCCGACGAACTGGTGGGCCGCATCCTCAAGCGTCCGCCGGCCGAGCGTCTGAAGCTGCTGCGTGAATCGGAACATCCGCAGGCGCAGTTCCTGTGGGCGATCTTCCGCGATGTGTATCACTACATCGGCGTGCATCTGGAATCGATCGCGGACAACGCGCGTGACGTCGATCTGGCCATCCGTTGGGGCTTCGGCTGGAACGAAGGCCCGTTCGAAGGCTGGCAGACGGCGGGCTGGAAGCAGATTGCCGAGTGGGTGCAGGAAGACATCGCAGCCGGTAAGGCGCTGTCGACTGCACCGCTGCCTGCGTGGGTGCTGGAAGGTCCGGTGGCCGAGAAGGGCGGCGTGCATACGAACGAAGGTTCGTGGTCGCCGGCTTTCCAAACCTTCGTACCGCGCTCGTCGCTGTCCGTGTATGACAAGCAGGTGTTCCGTGCGCCGCTCGCGGGCGAAACGGGCGCCGATCCGAAGACCTACGGCAAGACGCTGTTCGAAACGGATGCCGTGCGCGCGTGGGTCGACGACCGCACGGGCGAGAACGACGTCCTGATCGTTTCGTTCAAGAGCAAGATGAACACGATCGGACCGTCGGTGATCGACGGCCTGACGCAGGCGATCGAACTCGCGGAGAAGGACTACAAGGGCCTCGTCGTATGGCAGCCCACCTCGCTCAAGCTCGGCACGCCGGGCGGTCCGTTCTCGGCCGGCGCGAACCTGGAAGAAGCGATGCCCGCGTTCATGATGGGCGGCGCGAAGGGTATCGAGCCGTTCGTGCAGAAATTCCAGCAAGGCATGCTGCGCGTGAAATACGCGAATGTGCCGGTGATCGCGGCGGTGTCGGGCATCGCGCTCGGTGGTGGCTGCGAGCTGGCGCTGCATAGCGCGAAGCGCGTCGCGCACATCGAGAGCTATCTGGGTCTCGTGGAAGTGGGCGTGGGTCTCGTGCCTGCAGGCGGTGGCCTGAAGGAAGCGGCATTGCGCGCAGCGGAAGCGGCGACGCAGGTCGGTGCGACCAACGACCTGCTGAAATTCGTGCAGAAATCGTTCGAAAACGCGGCGACGGCCAAGGTCTCGGCTTCCGCGCTCGACGCCCGCGCAATGGGCTATCTGAAGCCGTCCGACACGATCGTCTTCAATGTGTTCGAACTGCTCGACGTGGCGAAGAAGGAAGCGCGTGCACTCTCTGCTGCGGGCTACCGTCCGCCGTTGCGCGTGACGCAGGTGCCGGTGGCGGGACGCTCGGCGATCGCCACGATCAAGGCATCGCTCGTCAATATGCGCGATGGCCGTTTCATCAGCGAGCACGATTACCTGATTGCGAGCCGCATTGCCGAAGCCGTGTGCGGCGGCGACGTCGAAGCCGGCAGCCTGGTGGATGAAGAGTGGCTGCTGAAACTCGAACGCCGTGCGTTCGTGGACCTGCTCGGCACGCAGAAGACGCAGGAACGGATCATGGGCATGCTGCAAACCGGCAAGCCGGTGCGTAACTAACGCGCGACGCCACATTGGAGCTCTAAATGACAAAGCAATTGCAAGACGCATACATCGTCGCCGCGAGCCGCACGCCGATCGGCAAGGCGCCGCGCGGCATGTTCAAGAACACGCGCCCGGACGAACTGCTGGTGCACGCGATCCGGTCGGCCGTGGCGCAAGTCCCCGGTCTCGATACGAAGGTGATCGAAGACGCCATCATCGGCTGCGCGATTCCCGAAGCCGAGCAAGGGCTGAACGTGGCGCGCATGGGTGCTCTGCTGGCCGGTCTGCCGAATACGGTGGGCGGCGTGACGGTGAACCGCTTCTGCGCCTCGGGTCTGACCGCGCTGGCAATGGCCGCTGACCGCATTCGCGTCGGCGAATCGGACGCGATGATCGCGGGCGGCTGCGAATCGATGAGCATGGTGCCGATGATGGGCAACAAGCCGTCGATGTCGCCGCACATCTTCGATCGCAGCGAAGACTTCGGCATCGCCTACGGCATGGGCCTGACCGCGGAGAAGGTCGCCGAGCGCTGGAAGATCAGCCGCGAAGCGCAGGACCAGTTCTCGGTCGAATCGCACCGCCGTGCGGTCGCCGCGCAGCAAGCCGGTGAGTTCAACGACGAAATCGCCGCCTACACCATCACCGAACGTTTCCCCGATCTCGCCACTGGCGAAGTGAAGGTCAAGACGCGTGAAGTGGCGCTGGACGAAGGTCCCCGCGGCGACACGTCGATGGAAGGCCTCGCCCGGCTGCGTACCGTCTTCGCCAACAAGGGTTCGGTCACGGCGGGCAACAGCTCGCAAACGTCAGACGGCGCCGGTGCGCTGATCGTGGTGTCGGAAAAGATGCTCAAGGAGTTCAACCTCACGCCGCTAGCCCGTTTCGTCAGCTTCGCCGTGCGCGGCGTACCGCCAGAAATCATGGGCATCGGTCCGAAGGAAGCCATTCCGGCTGCGCTGAAGGCCGCCGGCCTGAAGCAGGACGACCTCGACTGGATCGAACTGAACGAGGCCTTTGCGGCGCAGTCGCTGGCCGTGATTCAGGACCTCGGTCTGGATCCGTCGAAAATCAACCCGCTCGGCGGAGCGATTGCACTGGGCCACCCGCTCGGCGCGACGGGCGCGATTCGTGCGTCGACGGTGGTGCACGGCCTGCGTCGCCGTAACTACAAGTACGGCATGGTGACCATGTGCGTCGGTACGGGCATGGGCGCAGCGGGCATCATCGAGCGTCTGTAAGCCATGCATACCATGGTCCGCCATGGATGCCAACGCGGACTCCGTTGAGGCGCGCAGAACGGTTCGCCGGCCGCGAGGCTTGCGAACCGTTTTTCCATTCAGTTGAAGCAGACAGTTTCGAGCAGTACAACGAGGAGATGACAATGGACATTCTGGTCGAGCGCGCGAATGGCGTGCTGACGATTGCCTTCAACCGGCCGGACAAGAAGAACGCGATTACGGCCGCGATGTACCAGACGATGGCCGACGCGCTGGTCGAAGCCCACGGCGACGCGTCCGTGCGCGCGATCCTGATTCGCGGCAGCGTCGGGATTTTCAGCGCCGGCAACGATCTGGAAGACTTCATGAAGACCCCGCCGATGGGCGAGAGCGCGCCGGTGTTCCAGTTCCTGCGCGCGATCAGCTCGGCGGAGAAGCCGGTGGTGGCGTCGGTGGCGGGCGCGGCGGTGGGCATCGGCACCACGCTGTTGCTGCATTGCGATCTGGTCTACGCCGCCGATACCGCGATGTTCTCGCTGCCGTTCGCGCAGCTCGGCTTGTGCCCGGAAGCGGCGTCGAGCCTGCTGTTGCAGCGCATTGCCGGATATCAGGCGGCCGCTGAAAAGCTGCTGCTCGGCGAAGCTTTCGACGCGCGTGAAGCGCAGCGCATGGGCTTCGTGAACCGCCTGCTGCCGGTGGCGGAAGTCGATGCCTTTGCGCTGGCGCAAGCCGCGAAACTGGCGGCGTTGCCGGCTTCGTCGCTGCGCGTCACCAAGTCGTTGATGAAGCGGGCGAGCCATCACGAGTTGCAAACGCAGATGAGCGAGGAAGCGGTGCACTTCGGCAAGATGCTGCTCGCGCCGGAAGCACGCGAGGCGTTCAAGGCGTTCTTCGAGAAGCGCAAGCCGGATTTCCGGCAATTCGATTGAGTGGACGGGCTACGCCGCTACACCGTCTCGTAGTCGACGTAGCCCGCTTCCCGGCAGAAGCTCACTAGCCGCACACCGGCCTGGCGCGCAATCGCAATCGCCAGCGACGACGGCGCGGAGATGGTCGCGAGCATCGGCACGTCGACGCGCGCGGCCTTGCGCACCAGCTCGTAGCTCGCGCGGCTCGACAGGAACACGAAACCGTCGCGCGTATCCGCGCGGTCGAGCACCCGTTGGCCGATCAGCTTGTCCAGCGCGTTGTGACGGCCCACGTCCTCGAACGCGAGGCGAATGGCGCCTGTCGCATCGCACCATGCCGCCGCGTGCAAGCCGCCCGTGAGCCGGGTCAGCGCCTGATGCTCCGGTAATTCCCGCGCGGCGCGGGCGATGGCGTCCGGTGCGAGCCTTGTCAGAAAGCCGGTATCGGGCACGCGCTCCGGCTTCAGATCCAGCAAATCGATGCTTTCGATGCCGCATACGCCGCAGCCAGTCCGGCCCGCGAGCGCCCGGCGCTTTTCCTTCAGCGCGACGAAAGCCTGTTGCACGACCTGCAATTGCACTTCAGCATGCGGCAATTCACCGTCGTGGAACACGACCTCGATGTCCTGAATGTCGGCGCCACGCTCGACAATCCCTTCCGAAATCGCGAATCCGACTGCAAACGCTTCCAGATCGCGCGGCGTGCACATCATCACCGCGTGCGAAATGCCGTTGAATACGAGCGCCACCGGCCACTCCTGACCGACGTGATCCGTTACGGTGTGTACCGCGTCGCCGCGATGCCGGCGCACCTGCCGCTCGACGACGCCCGGCTGGTCGGCCGTATCCAGTTCGTTCACACTCTGACTCCTTTCGCCGTTCGGTGCGGGCGCAGCCCTCGGGTCAAGGGCCGCCGCTACTCGAATAAGGTTCTAAAATACCTCAAGGCGGCATTATTTGTTGCCGTGCCGGCCTGCAAGCGCCACCGAAGGTATCCACGAGGACACTGTCATGGGACTGAACGAAGCGCCCCTCCTGTTCGACTTCGAAGTCGAGTCGTCGGAGGATTTCACCTATATTCCGATGGCGGTACGTTTCAATCTCGACCGCTTCGGACTGCGCATCACGCTGGCTCAATGGCAGATGTTGCCGTACGAGGACCGCAAGCTGCTGGCACGTTTCCCGGTCGAGGAAGACGCGGAGATCGAGCCGAATTTCGACCATGCGCTGTTCGAAATGCTGCGCACGCACGCCAACGTCGAGCCCGACTGGTTCACGCCCGAAGACGTGCCGGCTTGGCGTCGCGCGGATGCGGTACCGGACGGGGTGCTGCACCAGGCGTCGCTCGCCAGTCTGCATGCGCCGAGCGCGGATCAATGGGCGCAACTCGACCTGTTCAGGCGTTATGTGCTCGCCAAGCTGTCCCGCAAGCCGGAAGCCAATCACGATTTTGTGCCCGCGATGAAGGAATTCGGGCTGGCCGGCTAGAACGGGCCGGCTTGCGCCCGCCGCGCAATTTTCGCCGGGAGCCTTTGCGAGCCACGCCTCCCGCGAATATTTTCAGGCTTGTCCCTCAAGCCGGTCCTGCGCCTGCCGTTAACCATGGGTTGGCGCGTAGAACACCCCGATGCCGGGCGGATGCAGGAAGATGCGCGTGCTACACGACGCATCGAAAGCGGACGACCCTCAACGCGCTCCCGCCCGCAGAACGAATGACGTTCGGAGCCCATGAATTCTTTCCTATCGAGGCGGCTGCTGATCAACCTGGCAGTCGTCGCCGCAGCGGTCGGCGCGAACGCGTTTGTCGCTTACACGCAGATCCGCGGTCAGCGCGACGCCGACGTGCGCACCCTGCGTTCGACCGACATCCGCCAGAATCTCGACGCCTATCGCAGCGCGCTCGACGACGGTCTCGCAGCGCTGGGGCGTTTCGAGGCCAGCGGACACGCTGAGCCGGCTGACGCGGCGTCGGTCATGACGGCGTCACTCGCCGGACTGGAACGCACGCTGGCCGGCGAGTTCGCCGGTGAGCCGGCGATGGACGTCTCGTTGGGCACGCTGAGCCGTGAGAGCCGCGGTCTGCAGCACGAAATCGAGGCCGCACTGGTGCGCGCGCACGCCAGCGCGCCCGACGAATCGCGCGCCTGGGCGGCGTCGTCCTATACGCAGTTGGGGATGGAACTGGACCGCGTGGACGCCGCGCTGGCGACACTGCGGCAACAGGAGAATCACGCGCTGCAGGCGTCGCTGGCGGAGTCGAACCGGCAGACCCAGCACGCCATGCTGCTGCTGATCCTCACCATGCTGGCGGGCAGTTCCCTCCTGATCTACACCTTCGGTGCCCGCGAAAGCGCGGCACGGGAACGGCTGCGGGTCGTGAGAGCACTGCGTCGCCACGACGAGCGCTTTCGCGGCCTGTTCGACAGCCATCCGGTGCCGATGTATATCTTCGATCGCGAGACGCTGCGTTTTCTGGCGGTCAATACGGCTGCCACGCAGCAATACGGTTATACGGAGAGCGAACTCCTCGGCATGACGATTCGCGCGATCCGGCCTAGCGGCGAGATCGGCCGCCTCGAATCGCACCTCTCGCGCAGCGAAGGCGCGCCCACGCAGGGCCGCATCATGGCGGGCGTGTGGCATCACCGTCGCAAGGACGGCTCGACCATCAACGCCGACATTTCGTATCACTACCTGACTTACCTCGCGCGTCCGGCGATCTTCGTGCTGGCCGACGACGTCACCGAGCAGATCAACGCCGAAGCCGAAGCGCAGCGCTCCAACCAGATGCTCGAAACGGTGATCGACAACATCCCGCAGCGCATCTTCTGGAAGGATCAGGCGTCGCGCTATATGGGCTGCAATATGGCGTTCGCGCGCGATGCCGGGCTGTCTTACCCGGAGCAGGTGGTGGGCAAGACCGATCACGATCTGCCGTGGCGCGGGCTCGCCGACGAGGTGCGGGCGCACGACATCGAGGTGATCAGCACCGGCGTCCCGAGAATGAACTTCGAAGTCGACGTGCTGATCGACGGCGAACACCGCACCACCGTGTCGAGCAAGCTGCCGTTTACCGATAGCGACGGGCGCGTGATCGGCGTGCTCGGTTCCTACACGGACATCACCGAACGCAAGCGCGCCGACCTCGCGCTGCGGCTGCAAAGCCGCGCGCTCGATGCGAGCGTGAACGCCATTCTGATCACCGGGCCCACTGCCACCGGCAATCTGATCGAATATGTGAACCCGGCTTTCAAGCGCATCACCGGCTACGACGCAGCCGAGGTGATCGGTCAGGACTGCCGCCTGCTGCAACGCGACGACCGCGATCAGGAAGGCATCGCCTTGATCCGGCAGTCGCTGGCCGCCAATCGCGAGGTAAGCGCGGTGCTGCGCAACTACCGCAAGGACGGCGCGCTGTTCTGGAATCAGCTCTTTATCGCGCCGGTGCCGGATCCGGATGGCGAGACGACGCATCACATCGGCGTCATCAACGACGTCACCGATCTGATGCGCTACCAGGAGCAACTCGAGTATCAGGCGAACTACGATAGCCTCACCCGGCTGCCGAACCGCAATCTGCTGCGCGATCGTCTGCAGCATGCGTTGATCGTATCCAAACGCCAGCACAAAGGTGTCGCCGTCGTGTTCATGGATCTGGACGGCTTCAAGAACGTCAATGACAGCCTTGGGCACAGTGTCGGCGACCGCTTGCTGACGGTGGTCGCCGAGCGGCTCTCGCGTTGCGCGCGGGCGAGCGACACGGTGGCGCGCCATGGCGGCGACGAATTCGTGATCGTCATGACCGATGTCGTCGACGAGCAATCGTTGATCGCATGGATGGAACGGGTGCGGGCGTCGATTTCGGAACCGGTGTGGCTCGACGGCACCGAGCTGTACGTGGGCTGCAGCATGGGCGCGAGCCTGTTCCCGCAGGATGGCGAGGACGCCGAAACGCTCATGAAGAAGTCCGATCTCGCGATGTATCGCGCGAAGGACATGGGCCGCAACAACTTCCAGTTCTATCAGCCGGAGATGAACGCGAGCGCGGGCGCACGGCTGAATCTCGAACGCCGTTTGCGGCGCGCCTTGCGCGACAATGAATTCCTGCTGCACTACCAGCCGCAGGTGGATATGGTGACGGGGCAGATCGTCGGCATGGAGGCGTTGGTGCGCTGGCGCGATCCGGAAGTGGGGCTGATCCCGCCGTCGTCGTTTATCCCGGTGGCTGAGGAATGCGGGCTGATCGGGCCGCTCTCCGAGTGGGTGCTGCGTGAAGCGTGCCGGCAAAACAAGGCCTGGCAGGATGAAGGGCTGCCGGCGGCGCGGGTGTCGGTGAACCTCTCGGCGCGGCAGTTCCAGCAGCACGATATCGTGAAGCTCGTGACTCAGGTGCTGGAAGAGACCGGGCTCGAACCGCAATACCTGGAACTGGAACTCACCGAAAGCACGATCATGCGCAATGCCGAGGAGGCCGTCTTGATGCTGAATGCGCTGCACGCGCTCGGCATTGGGCTGGCCATTGACGACTTCGGCACCGGCTATTCGAGCCTCAGCTATCTGAAGCGCTTTCCGGTGGACCGACTTAAAATCGACCGCTCGTTTGTATCGGATATCGGGGTGTCGGGCGATGATGAAACCATCACGTCGGCCATCATCGCGCTGGCGCATTCGTTGAAACTTCAGGTGATCGCTGAAGGCGTGGAGACGTCGGCGCAACTCGATTTTCTCAAGGAGCGCGCGTGCGACGAAATGCAGGGCTTCCTGTTTTCCAGGCCCATGCCGCGCGATGCGATTCCGGGCTTGCTGCAGGGTGGCGCGGCTGTGGTGGTTTAGGACGTCAAACGGAATCCCATTACAAGGAGTCTGAGCGATGAAGCACGCTGGAGCCGCGGCCCTCGACGCTCTCGCCGGTCTGATCGCTTCGATCCGCGAGCGCAGCGAACTCAAGGAGCCGCGTCCAGGCGTTTTTTATCGTAAGGGCAAGGCGTTTCTGCATTTTCATGAGGACGCAGCTGGCCTCTTTGCCGACCTTCGGGTGAGCGCGGAATGGGAGCGCTTTCGGGTGTCCGAAGAAGATGAGCGCGCAACTTTTCTGGCGATTGTCGAGCGCAGCTTGTGAGGCGGGTGGCCGTACCGCAGCTCCGAGATCCTGGGCTGTAAAATTGCCGCTCGCATTTCCCCATCTTTCAGGTGCCCGATGAGCGACTTCCCCACGCTCGAAACCAACCGTCTGTTGCTGCGCGAACTCATCGCCGAGGACGCGCCCGCGCTGTTTGCGATTCACGGCGACGGTCCCGCCATGCGCTGGTTCGGCGCTGATCCGATGATCGACGTGCGGCAGGCGCAACGACTGATCGGGGTGTTTGCCGGCTGGCGTCGCCTGCCGAACCCGGGCGTGCGCTGGGGCATTCAACGCCAGTCCGATGCGTCGCTGGTCGGCACCTGCGGGCTGTTCAAATGGAATCGCGGTCGGCGGAGCTGCACGCTCGGCTATGAACTGGCTTCACCGGCGCGCGGTGCGGGTCTGATGGCGGAAGCCTTGTCCGCCGCGCTCGCGTGGGCCTTTGCCGCGATGGAACTCAACCGGATCGAAGCGCAGATTCATCCGGACAATGCCGCCTCACTCAAACTGGCGCGCGGACTCGGCTTCGTCGAAGAGGGACGTGCGCGCGAAGCCGGTTACTGGCAGGGCGAGCATCACGACCTGCTGCATTTCAGCTTGTTGCGCAGGGATTGGCTGCGCGCCTAGGTGATTCAGTCGAGTGCGGGCAGGGCGCGCGGACGGCGGTCGCTATCGGTGGCGACATACGTCAGGGTCGCTTCCGTCACCTTCACCACTTCTTCCGCGAGACTCATCCGCTGTGCGTATACGGTGACTTCAATGGTGACCGAGGTATTGCCGGTCTTGACGATATCCGCGTAGAAACTGAGCAGATCGCCGACGAACACCGGCTGCTTGAACACGAACGAGTTGACCGCGATGGTGGCCACGCGACCGTTGGCGCGCCGGCTGGCGGGGATCGACCCGGCGATGTCGACCTGCGCCATGATCCAGCCGCCGAACACGTCGCCGTGAACATTGGCGTCGGACGGTTGCGGTACGACGCGCAGCGCGCAGTGCTTTTGCGGGAGTTGAAGTTGATCGGTCATCGGGGCACCCAGGAGAAACGGATTGGCTCAGCGAGCAGGCGGGTTCTTCACGACACCATGGCAAGCGGCCACCGTCAGCCCGTGAAAAGCGGCGCCAGCCAGCTTCTGCGACAATACAAAGATCAGGAATTGTACGGGAAAGCGCCCAGCCGGGTTGCGCACCAGGATGTCCGCCCGCCGGCTTGCCGGTAGCTGCAAACCGGTGAATGCACCGCGTGCTGTTGCCTCCGTCTTTTCCGCCCCACCCCAGCAGACCCCCATGCGCCGCTCTTCTTCCTCCTCAGAACCCTCACCGATCTCGACCCAGCCGCGCAACGACTGGCAAACCATCGTGTCGCTGTTGCCCTATCTCGCCACCTATAAGGGACGGGTTGGCCTCGCGCTCACTTGCCTGATCGGCGCAAAGGTCGCCAATCTCGGCGTGCCGATCGTGATGAAGCACATCGTCGACGGTCTCGCCTCGGTACGGCATCTGACGGCGCTCGGTCGCGCGGATCACGCGCCCGGCATCGTGCTGCTGGGCGGTATCGGCTTGCTGGTGGTGGCCTATGCCGTGGTGCGGCTGTCCACGTCGCTGTTCACCGAACTGCGCGAAATCCTCTTCTCGAAGGTCACGCAAAGCGCGGTGCGTCAGCTCGCGCTCAAGGTGTTCCGTCATCTGCATGGACTGTCGCTGCGCTTTCATCTCGAGCGCCAGACGGGCGGCATGTCGCGCGATATCGAACGCGGCACGCGCGGGATCACGCAGCTCATTTCGTATTCGCTCTACAGCATCCTGCCGACGCTGGTCGAAGTGGGCCTCGTGCTCGGTTTCTTCGTCGTCAAATATGAGGCCTACTACGCGATCGTCACGTTCGTGGCACTGGCGGTGTATATCGTCTTCACCGTGAAGCTGACCGAGTGGCGCACGCATTTCCGCCGCACGATGAACGACCTCGATTCGCGCGCCAATTCACGGGCGATCGATTCGCTGCTCAACTACGAAACCGTCAAGTATTTCGGCAACGAGGAATGGGAAGCGCAACGCTACGACGAAAACCTGAAGCGCTACCGGGCCGCGGCGATCAAGTCGCAGAACTCGCTGTCCGTGCTGAACTTCGGTCAGCAGGCGATCATCGGCACGGGACTGGTGTTCATCCTGTGGCGAGCAACTCAGGGCGTGATGGCGGGGCGCCTCACGCTCGGCGATCTGGTGCTGATCAATACCTTCATGTTGCAGCTCTACATTCCGCTGAATTTTCTGGGCGTGGTGTATCGCGAACTGAAGCAGAGCCTGACCGACATGGACCGCATGTTCTCGCTGCTCGGCGCGCCGCAGGAAGTGCCGGATGAGCCCGATGCGCAGGACCTCGCGGTGCGCGGGGCGCAAGTGCGCTTCGAACATGTCAACTTTGCTTATGAGCCGGAACGGCAGATCCTGCACGATGTGAGCTTTACGATCCCGGCCGGGACCACGACCGCGGTGGTCGGCCACAGCGGCTCGGGCAAGTCGACGCTCGCGCGCCTGATGTTCCGCTTCTACGACCTGGAGCGGGGCACGGGCGGCGCGATCACGATTGACGGCCAGGATATCCGTGATGTAACGCAGGATTCGTTGCGCGCCTCGATTGGCATCGTGCCGCAGGACACGGTGCTGTTCAACGACTCGATCTATTACAACATTGCCTATGGCCGGCCATCGGCGACGCGCGACGAAGTGATCGCGGCGGCGCGCGCCGCGCACATTCACGACTTTATCGAAGGCTTGCCGAAGGGGTATGAGACGCCGGTCGGCGAGCGCGGATTGAAGTTGTCCGGTGGCGAGAAGCAACGCGTGGCGATTGCCCGCACCATCCTGAAGAATCCGCCGATTCTGCTGTTCGATGAAGCGACCTCGGCGCTGGATTCACGCTCCGAGCGCGCGATCCAGCATGAGCTCGATCAGATCGCCCGCGAGCGAACCACGCTGATCATTGCGCACCGTCTGTCGACCGTGGTGCACGCGCAGCAGATCATCGTGATGGACAAAGGGCGCATCGTCGAGCGCGGCACCCACGCGGAACTGGTCCGCGCGGGTGGCCTGTTCTCGCAGATGTGGGCGCTGCAGCAGCAGCGTGCCGCGCAGGGTGAGGAGGCGCCGGAGGTGGAGGCGCACGAGGACGGGCGCTAGGCCGCTACGACTTCGTTGCGCAGGACCTCAACCGTTCATCCAGTGCCTGCAGCTGCGCGACGGTGCCGACGTTGTCCCACATGCCGTCGTATAACTCACCGCTTGCCAGCCCGCGCGCGATGGTGTCCCGATAGTACGGCGTGAGCGGCAGCCGTGTGCCGCGCGGCAACGCGCGAAACATGCGCGTGTCGTAGAGCGCGATGCTGCCGAAGGTTAGGCGCGGGGCTGCGTCGTGCGATACGACGCCACCCACGAGGCCGAAATCGCCCGCAGGATGGAACGGCGGATTCGGCACCATGACGAGGTGCATGCCGGGTTCGGGGAGCGTCGCAAGCCGCCCGGCGTGCGCATGCAGGGACGCGTAGTCGAATTCGGCGAACACGTCACCCGCGACACCGAGAAAGATCTCGCCCGTAGCGCCGTTGTCCAGCAGCGGCAGGGCCTGAGCGATTCCGCCGGCTGTCTCCAACGCTTCCTGTTCGGGCGAATAGCGCAGTTGCACGCCCCAGTGCGATCCATCGCCGAGCGTCGCTTCAAAGCGCTCGCCAAGCCACGCGTGATTGATCACGATGGTCCGGAACCCGGCGAGCGCCAGCCGTTCGATCTGCCACACGATCAGCGGTTTGCCGCCGGCTTCGAGCAGCGGCTTGGGGGTATGGTCCGTCAACGGACGCATGCGTTCGCCGCGCCCGGCGGCGAAAATCATCGCTTTGGTCAAAGACAGGGTCATGGGAGGGGACGCTCAGAAGGTGTAGCCGACTTCGTTGGCGCGGCCTTCCAGTTCGTCGAGCAGCTTCGCGAACGGCGCCAGCGGCCGGTAACGCGCGGCGACCTTGCGTGCATAGCCAATGAAGCGCGGCAGGTCTTTCATGTAATGCGGCTTGTGGTCCCGGTAGTTGATCCGGCAGAACAGACCCAGCACCTTGATATGCCGCTGCAGGCCCATCCATTCGAGCTGACGATAGAACTCGCCGAAATCGGCATCGACCGGCAGGCCGGCCTTTCTGGCGCGCTCCCAGTAATACACGAAGCAGTCGAGTTCGAACTCTTCGTCCCAGCTCAGGAAGGCGTCGCGCAACAGCGAGGCGACGTCGTACGTGATCGGCCCCTCAACCGCGTCCTGGAAGTCGAGCACGCCGGGATTGGCCGGATTGGGCGCGGGCATCAGCATCAGATTGCGCGGCATGAAATCGCGCAGCATGAAGACTTGCGGCTGGGCTCGCGCACTGGCGACGAGCAGCGCGAACGTGCGGTCGAGCACGCCACGGGTCTTCTCGTCCACTTCGCGGCCCAGATGGCGGCCGATGAACCACTCCGGCAGCAACTCCATCTCCCTGCGCAAAAAGGCCTCGTCGAAGGACGGCAGCACGTCCGGCTGTGAGGCGAGTTGCCAGCGGATCAGCGCATCGAGCGCGTCGCGCATCAGTCCACGGGCGTTTTCCGGGTTGAGCGCATTGAGGTAAACGCGGGTGCCCAGATCGGTGACGAGCATGAAACCGGCCTCGAAGTCGACCTCCAGCACGCGCGGCACATTCACTCCGGCCGAGCCCAGCAAGTTTGCAATTTGCACAAATTCGCGGCACTTCTCCGGCGGCGGAGCGTCGACGGCGATCAGCGTCGGACCGGCGGCGTCTTGCGCATCCTTGCCGGCGAGGCGGAAATAACGGCGGAAACTGGCGTCGCTCGAAGCGGGGACCAGCGTCGCAAGGTCGAGCGCATAGCGGTTCGCGTGACTGTGCAGCCAGGTGGTGAGCAGTTGCAGGCGGGTGTCGGGAGAGGTGGAAGCAGAAGGCAGCGTCATGAAAACCGGAAGGCAAATTCAGTGGGGGCAACGTCTTGCCATATAATACCCCACGACTTTTTTGACGCGACGCACGCCAGCTTTTCGCTCATCCCGCTTCACCGCCCGCCTCATCGTTCGACCGGTTGTGCATTTGATTGATGGGTGGCTGACCATCACGGTCGGGCTGCTCGGGCGGAGGATCGCGGTTGCAGGAGCTGGCGGTCGGGCCAATTCGCCAAACCGATACATGCCGCCAAGACAGCTTTCCCAAACGACCCCCTCTCGTGGCGGCGTGCCCCGCAGAAGGCGGCTCGTCGCGGCATTGATTGCCGTGCCGGGCCTGATGCCCGCGCTCTCGCACGCCCAGTTGTCGGGCGACGCCGCGCAGGCGCAGCCTATCGACGCGCCATGGGGCATGCGGCTCGATCCGCAGCTCCAGGAGCATCCGTTGAGGTCTGACCAGAAGGCGGCGACCTTCGTGCTCGGCGACAAGACGGACGGTACGTCTGACCAGGATCTCGCGGCCAAGGGTTCCGCCGAGGTGCGCCGTCCAACCTTCACGATCAAGGGCGACGCGCTGCACTACGATCAGGACACCGACATGGCCGACGCGTACGGCAAGGTGACCGTGATCAACAACGGTGCCACCTTCCAGGGTCCGGAAGCGCACATGCAGGTGGATTCGAGCGAAGGCTACATGAGTTCGCCGAAGTATCACTTCAACGTGACAGGCGGCTCGGGGAGTGCGGCACGGGTCGACATGCTCGACAACGAACGCTCGGTGTTCACGCAGGGCACGTACACGGCGTGCCAGTGCGAAAGCAATCCGGCGTGGTACATCCGCGGCAGCGAATTCGACTTCGACACGGGCGCCGACGAAGGCGTCGCGCACAACGGCGTGCTGTTTTTCCAGGGTGTGCCGATCTTCGGTTCGCCCTGGCTGTCGTTCCCGTTGTCGGGCGAGCGGCGCAGCGGCTTCCTGCCGCCCACCTTTTCGATCGACTCGACCAACGGCTTCGAACTGAACCTGCCGTATTACTTCAACATCGCGCCGAACCGCGACCTGTTGCTGACGCCGAATTACATCTCGAAGCGCGGTCTGGAGCTGAACGAGACATTTCGTTATCTGTCGCCGGATTACTCCGGCTCGATCAGCGGAACGTTCCTGCCGCACGACGACCTGACCAAGACGAACCGTTGGGCGCTGTTCGTCCAGCACAACCAGAACTTCGGTAACGGTTTCGGCGGCTACATTTATTACAACAAGGTCTCGGACAACACCTTTCCGGAAGACCTTGGCTCAGTCTCCAGCCAGATTCTCAACGGTACCCAGCTGCTGTACCAGCAGGAAGCCGGGCTGACGTACAACAACGGTCCGTGGTCGGTGCTGGCGCGCGAGCAGAACTGGCAGACGCTTTACCCATCCGTGGCGCCGTACGGGCGGGAACCCGAACTCAACGTCAAGTACACCAGGTACGACGTGGGTGGCTTCGACTTCGGCGCGGTAGGCGACTTCTCGCGGTTCCGCATTACCACTGCGGATGCAACCGAAGGCGACCGGATCACCTTCGATCCGTACGTGTCGTATTCGGTGGTCGGGCCGGGTTACTTCGTGACGCCGAAAGTGCAGTGGCACTTCGCGTCGTACGACCTGAGCAACATCGGCACGGGCTCGCCGGCCGGGCAACCGAAGAATTTCACGGAATCGGTGCCGACCTTCTCGTTCGATACCGGCCTGATCTTCGAGCGTTCGGTACGGCTGTTCGGTCAGGATTACATTCAGACCCTCGAGCCGCGCCTGTACTACGTGTACACGCCGTATCGCAATCAGACGTTTGCGCCGCTGTTCGACACGGCGGACGCCGACTTCGGGCTCGCTGAAATTTTCACGCCGAATACGTTCGTCGGCGACGACCGGGTTGCCGATGCCAACCGGCTGACCGCAGCGCTCACCACGCGCTTCATCGATCCGGCGAGCGGGGATGAACGCGCGCGCTTCGTGCTGGCGCAGCAGTATTACTTCCGCGATCAACGGGTCACGCTGCTGCCCACGCAGACCCCCGCGCAGGCCACCCATTCGGACCTGATCGCCGGGGCGTCGCTGAAGCTCGGGGCGGGTTTCGGGTCGGAAACCGCGGTCCAATATAATGCGGACAACAACCGGCTGACCCAGAGCAGTATCGGCTTCGGCTACAGCCCGGAAACGGGCAAGGTGCTCAACCTCGCCTATATTTACACGCGTGCCGATACGACGCTGGACAACACGCCGGTCAACCAGATCACTATTTCGGCACAGTGGCCGCTCACGCACCACGTGTATAGTGTGGCGCGCCTGAACTACGATCTGCAGGGGCACGCGATTATCGACAGCCTGATCGGCTTGCAATACGACGCCGACTGCTGGGTGCTCGGTGTGGGCGTGCAGCGTTACGCAAACGGGGTCAACCAGCTCGGATTGCCGAGCCAGGGCACGCGTTTCCTCGCGCAAATCACGTTCAAGGGTTTGTCGAGCGTGGATAACGGTTTGATCCAGGCGTTCCGCTCCGGCGTGCCGGGGTACACGCCGATACCGGCAGCGCCGCCGCCCGAGGCGCGTTTCACCAATTACGACTGACGATTGGTCGATCACCTATAAAATTTGCAAAGACGGGCGGGGCGCGCCCGACATCATTGGAGTATGTGTGGGAATCATGAAAAAGCTTCGCTTGGCATCGCTCGCGGCAGGTCTTGCCGCTGCGGTCTCCTTTTTGTCGGTCGCGCCAGCACAGGCGCAGGATCTTCCCAACGCGACTGCGCGGCAGGCCCAGGCGGCCGCCAGCAACGGCGTGACGGTCGACACGATCGCCGCCGTAGTCAATGACGGCGTGATCACGCAGCGCGAGCTCGACGAACGCACGGGCCTGATCGCACATCGTCTGCAGCAGCAAAACGCACCGGTGCCGCCGGCGGATCAGCTGCGCCAGCAGGTGCTGAACCAGATGGTGCTGGAGCGCATCCAGTTGCAACGGGCCAAGGAAGACAACATTACCGTCGACGACGCCGCAGTGCAGAAAACACTCGAACGGCTCGCAGCGGCCAATAACCTGACGCTCGACGTGTACCGCTCGAAGATCGAGGCGCAAGGCGTGGCCTGGTCCACGTTCCAGCGCGACGCACGCACGGAACTGATCTTGTCGCGTCTGCGCGAAAAGGAAGTGGACAGCAAGGTGACGGTGTCGGACGCTGAAGTGGCCAACTACATCGCCAGCCAGCGCGGGCCGAATGTCGGTCTGACAAGCGACCTGCACCTCGAGCATATTCTCGTGAAAGTGCCGGCCAACGCCGCCGAAGCCGACATTCTCGCCGCCGAGCAAAAGGCGCAAGGCATCCTGAAGCAGGCCGTGAGCGGCGATACGAAGTTCGAAAAGCTCGCCAAGGCGGATTCGCAGGCGGCCGACGCGTCGAAGGGCGGCGACCTGGGCTATCAGTCCACCACGCAACTGGCGCCGGAATTCGTCAAGGCGGCCGCCACGCTGCGTCCGGGCGAAGTGAATCCCGATCTGATCCGCACCGGCGACGGCTTCGAAGTTCTGCGCCTCGTCGAGCGTCGCGCGGGTCAGGGTGCGGCGACGTCGGATTCGACTCACCTCACGCAAACCCACGTGCGCCACATCCTGCTGCGCGTCGGGGACAACCTGTCGGAACCGGCGGCGCGTCAGAAGCTGCTCGAGATCAAGCGTGAAATCTCCGAAGGCGGCGACTTCGCCAAGTTTGCCCACACCTATTCGCAGGACGGTTCGGCTTCGCAAGGCGGCGACCTCGGCTGGATCAGTCCGGGCGAGACCGTGCCGGAATTCGAGCGAGCCATGAACAGCCTGCAGGACGGCCAGATCAGCGAGCCGGTGCGCAGCGAATACGGCTACCACCTGATCCAGGTGCTGGGGCGCCGCGAAGCCGAAGGGTCCGTGTCGCAACAGATGGATCTGGCGCGTCAGGCCATCGGTCAGCGCAAGGCTGAGCAGGCCTATGCTGACTGGCTGCGTGAATTGCGCGACACGGCTTATATCGACGTGAAGGTCGGCAAGCCGAACGTTCAATAAACATCATGACGAGCGCGGCCCGACCGTCCCACGCCCCGTTGCAGATCGCGATCACGACCGGCGAGCCCGCCGGCGTCGGTCCCGAACTGACTGCGCAGGCGCTGGCGGGGGCGGCTGCCCACTGGCCCGACGCGCAGTTCGTCGTGCTGGGCGATGCGGAACTGCTCACCGCTCGGGCCAAGGCGGTCGGCGTGGAGTGGGCGGCGTTGGCGGGGCACGGTCGCGGCGCTGGTCTCGAGCGGGTGCGCGTGCAGCATCAGACGCTCGGCGCGCCGTCGCAGGCTGGCAAGCTCGACGCGGCCAACGGCCGTTACGTGCTGGATCTGCTCGATAGCGCCATCGACGGGGCACTCGCCGGCCAGTTTGACGCGATCGTTACCGCACCGCTGCAGAAGAGCACCATCAACGATGCCGGCGTGCCGTTCACCGGTCACACCGAGTATCTCGCCGAGCGCACCCACACACCGCACGTGGTCATGATGCTGGCCGGCACCGGCCAGCGGCCGTTGCGGGTCGCGCTGGCCACCACGCATCTGCCGTTGAAGGATGTGTCGGCGGCGCTGACGATCGAGAGTATCGTCGCGACGCTGCGCATCATCGACCGTGACCTGCGTCAGTATTTCGGCTTGCCGGCACCGCGCATTCTCGTGACCGGCCTGAACCCACACGCGGGCGAAAACGGTTACCTCGGGCACGAAGAAATCGATGTGATCGCGCCCGCATTGAAGCAGGTGAACGACGCGGGTATCGACGCCCGCGGCCCTTATCCGGCCGACACGCTGTTCCAGCCGCGTTATCTGAACGAAGCCGATTGTGTGCTCGCGATGTTCCACGATCAGGGCCTGCCGGTTCTGAAATACGCGACCTTCGGCGAAGGCATCAACGTTACACTCGGGCTGCCGATCATCCGCACCTCCGTCGATCACGGCACGGCGCTCGACCTCGCAGGCACCGGCCGCGCAGACGCGGGCAGCCTGATTGCTGCGATCGACACAGCGGTCTCGATGGCGCGCCACCGTCGCGCCGCCTGATTTTTTCCCGTTCCTTTTTTGTAGCGTCTTTCGATGTCCACCAGCAGACAGCACCAGGGCCATTTCGCGCGCAAGCGTTTCGGACAGAATTTTCTGGTCGATATGGGCGTGATCGATTCGATCGTCAACGTGATTCGTCCGCAACGCGGCGAACGCATGGTCGAGATCGGGCCGGGACTCGGCGCGTTGACCGAGCCGCTGATCGCGCGCCTCGCCACGCCCGAGTCGCCGCTGCATGCGGTCGAGCTGGATCGCGATCTGATCGTGCGTCTGAAGAAAAAGTTCGGCGACCTGCTGGAGTTGCACTCGGGCGACGCGCTCGACTTCGACTTTGCCGCGCTGGCGGCGCCCGCAGCCTCCGGCACGCCGGATAGCAAGCCGACGCTGCGGATCGTCGGCAACCTGCCGTACAACATCTCAAGCCCGCTGCTGTTTCATCTCACTTCGTTTGCGCACTGCGTGATCGACCAGCACTTCATGCTGCAAAACGAAGTGGTGGAGCGGATGGTGGCGGAGCCCGGCAGCAAGGCGTTCAGCCGGCTATCGGTGATGCTGCAGTACCGCTATATGATCGACAAGCAGCTCGATGTGCCGCCCGAGGCTTTTCAGCCGCCGCCCAAGGTCGATTCGGCGATCGTGCGGATGATTCCGTTTGCACCGCACGAGCTGCCCGAGGTCGACGAACGCGCGCTGGGCGAAGTCGTCACCGCGGCGTTCTCGCAACGGCGCAAGATGCTGCGCAACACGCTGGCCGCGTTTCGCGACAGGGTGGATTTCGAGGCGCTCGGCTTCGATCTGCAACGGCGTGCTGAAGATGTGCCGGTTGCCGAGTATGTGCGAGTCGCGCAGATCGTGGCTGCTGCGCGCGGCGCGGCGCCGAAGCAAAGCTGAACGTCCGGGCGCCGCTGGACGTTACGCGGTGAGCCGCCGCGCCGGCGCATTGACGAGTGCAATGCCGGCGAGCACCAGCAACGCGGCAAGCAGAAACCGCCCGCTAAACGATTCGCCAAGCAACAGCACGCCGAAGGTGACGCCGAACAGCGGCGTGAGGAACGAAAACACCGACAGGCGCGATGCGATGTAGCGCGTCAGCAGCCAGAACCAGGTCAGATAGCTGACGAACGCGACCACGATCGCCTGATAGGCGAGGCTGACCAACGCAATCGGCGTGACGACAGCTACCTTGAACTGACCGAATCCGGCGGCGAGAGCGAGCAACACCACCGCCGAAACCGCCAACTGGTAGAACAGCGTCTTGCTGGCGCTGGAGTGGGCAAGGCGTGAGGCACGTACCACGACTGTCGTCGCAGCCCACGTAACGCCGCCTAGCACGCCGAGTGCATCACCCGTCAGGCCCGCGAGCATCGACCCGTGATTGGCGCCTGGTGCCTGCGTGAAGCCATCGGCAAACGCGAGCGCGATCCCCGCAAAGGCGACGATGATGCCGGCCCACTGGATGCGCCGCATCCGCTCGCCATCGACGAACCAATGCAGCCCCAACGCCGTAAAGCACGGCGCGGTGTAGAGAAACACCGCCATCCGCGACGCACTGGTCAACGTCAAACCCAGAAAGATGCAAACGAATTCGCTGGCGAACAGCACGCCCGCGAGCAGGCCGGCGCCCAGTGTTCCGTCATCGCGAAACAGTGGTGTGCCCCGAGCGCGCGCCCAGCCCCACACAAGCAGCGCCGCGATGACCGAACGCAGCCCTGCCTGGAACATAGGCGGCAAAAAGGAATTCGCGCTTTTGATCGCGACCTGCTGGAGGCCCCAGATGGCGCATAGCGCGAGCATCGTCAGGATCGCGAAGCCGTCGGGCGCGCGGCGGACAGGCAGGGCGGTGGTGGTGCTCATTGTCTCGGGTTTTGTTTGGGTTGCCGCTTGATCTGGCGCGGTCATTATCACCCCAGTCGGCGGGGCGGTCGAGACGATCGCCTGTTCGGACGGTCAGCACCGTCAAGCGATTCCGGGTACATTGTCGTCCTCGACACCAAGCAACGGGAAGTACACCATGCGCCTTCTACACACCATGCTCCGAGTGGGCAACCTGGACCGTTCCATTCAGTTCTACACTGAATTGCTCGGCATGAAAGTGCTGCGCCGTCACGATTATCCGGAAGGCAAGTTCACGCTGGCCTTCGTGGGCTACGAGGATGAGAGCGAGGGCACGGTTATCGAACTGACGCACAACTGGGACACCGAGTCGTACGATCTGGGCACCGCTTTCGGCCATCTGGCGGTCGAGGTCGACGATGCTTACGCAGCCTGCGACAAGATCAAGGCGCAAGGCGGCACCGTCGTGCGCGAAGCTGGCCCGATGAAACACGGCTCCACGGTGATCGCGTTTGTGACGGATCCGGACGGCTACAAGATCGAATTCATCCAGAAGAAGAAATAACCGCTACGCGAGCGGCGCGCGATGAGTGACGCGAATCCCTACTTCGAGGACATCCAGGCCGTCAACGCCGAGGTCGAGGCGTGGTATACCGGCGCGTCGCAAGCCGGTGCGCTTGACCAGTTGATGGCGCACTTTTCGCCGCAATTCTGCATGATCCTGCCGGACGGCGGAACGTTGGACTGGCCGATGCTGCGCGAGATTTTCGCTCGTCATGGCGGGCAACGGCCGAACTTCAAAATCCGGATTACCGACACCACCATCATCGCGCGTTATGCGGGCGGCGCGGTCGTGACGTATAAGGAAAGCCAGTGGGACGGCGGGCACGCCGCCAACGTGCGGCGCTCGACCGCGGTACTGGAGATCGACGCGCACGGCCGCGTGCAGTGGCGGCATTTGCAGGAAACGTTCTGCGCGGAATGAGCGTCGTTGGGCGAGACGTTTTTTACCCGTCTCGCTTCGACCTCACAACGTAGGCAACAACTCGGGTGGATGATGCTTGAGTGTTTGCCGCGCCTCACGGAACTCCGGAAAGATCGATTCGACCGTCTCCCAGAAACGCGGGCTGTGATTCATCTCGCGCAGATGCGCGAGTTCGTGCGCGACGACGTAATCGATAATCGACAACGGGAAGTGGATCAACCGCCAGTTGAGGCGGATCTTGCCGTCGCTCGAACAGCTGCCCCAGCGCGTTGCCGCGGACGACAACGCGTAGGCGCGATAACTTACCCCAAGCCGCTCCGCGTAGATCGCAAGGCGCTCGCCGAACAGACGCTTGGCCTCACCTTGCAGCCAGCCCTGCACACGATCCTTGATCTGCTGAGGATCGGCTTGCAGGGGCAGCGGCAACGCGAGTGCGGCCTGCGCGGCATCGAAGGCGAGCGTGCCTTGCGGCGCACCCAGCGTGACACGCACCGGCTGGCCGAGATACGGCACCTGGGCGCCGTCCTTCCAGTCAATACGCGGCAACGCGCGCTGCTCGACACGCGTTTGCCATTCGATCAGCTTCGTGAAGATCCAACGCTGCTTTTCGCTGATGGCGGTTTCGATATCGGCTAGCGTGACCCAACGTGGTGCGGTGATCATCAGGCCGCTGCTGTCGATCGCAAAGCCGATCGAGCGGCGCGACGAACGCTTGAGCTGGTAGTGAAGGGTCTGCGCGCCGAGCGTCAGGCTGCGCAACTTCGAGCCGTCGGGCGCGCGTGGCGCGTCCGGCTTCTGCAATGAAGGCGGCGTGGACGGCGGAATTGCCGGCTCGGCGAAGAGCGGCAGATCAAGTTGCCGGCTATCGAGCGCCGCAGCGGGCTGCGGCGTGGGAGACTTCTGCATCGGTTTCGGCTTCGGGCAATACGCCCCGGCGCAATGACGCCAGCGAGGGCGTGGGCGCGTCAGATACGGGCGGTGGCGGCCGTGCTATCCGCAGCACGATACGCGGCAGGATCAATGCGACGCATCTCCGCTTCGATCCACGTCTCGACGCGCGTGTTCACTTCATCGGGCGTAAGCCCCTTCGTCTCGATCGGCTTGCCGATCGACACTGTGACTATACCCGCATATTTGAGAAACGAGTTGCGGGGCCACACGCGTCCCGCGTTGTGCGCGATCGGCACGACGGGCGCACCGGTGCCTACCGCGAAACGCGCACCACCGGTTTTGTATTTGCCCTGCTTGCCCGTTGGCGTACGCGTGCCTTCCGGAAACATGATGACCCAGGCGCCTTCGGCCATGCGTGCCTTGCCTTGCCCGATGACCGATTCGAACGCGTACTTGCCGTCCTTGCGGTTGATCTGCACCATCTTCAGCAGGCCGAGCGCCCAGCCGAAGAACGGCACGTACAGCAGTTCGCGCTTGAAGACATAGCACAGCGGACGCGGCATCAGTGCCGGAAACGCGAGCGTTTCCCATGCCGACTGATGTTTCGACAGCAGCACGGCCGGACCGTCAGGCAGATTCTCGTAGCCCTCGATACGGTACTTGATACCGTTCAGCCAGCGCACCACGTGGAGCGTCGATTTGCACCAGCCGGCCGCCATCCAGTAACGGCGGTCGGCGCTCATGAACGGGAAAGCGATGAAGCAGGCGATCGCGTAGGGGACCGTGTAGACCACCAGGTAGATCAGCAGCAGCAGCGAACGGAGGAAGCGCATCGGCGTAGAAGGTGGGGGTTAAGTGCGCGTGCAGGTCGCGTCAATATTGTTCTGCGGAGAGAAAGTCGAGCGAGAAGGCGCGCAAGTCGTCGTGGATCTTCGTGCCTTCGGGCAGGCCGCCTGCATCGAGCGTTTTGCGGCCCTTGCCGGTCAGCACCAGATGCGCGGGAAAACCCAGCGCCGCGCCCGCTTGCAGATCGCGCAGCGAGTCGCCTACCACCGGTGTTGCGTGCGGATCGGCCTCGAAGCGCTCAGCGATCATCTTCAGCATGCCGGGCTTTGGTTTGCGGCACTCGCAGTGGTCCTGCGCCGTGTGCGGGCAGAAGAATACCGCGTCGATGCGTCCGCCGACTGCTGCGACCATCCGGTGCATCTTCAGATGCATTGCGTTGAGCGCGCTCATGTCGAACAGACCGCGTCCGATGCCCGACTGGTTCGTTGCGATCGCGACGCGATAGCCGGCCTGATTCAGCCGGGCAATCGCTTCGAGACTGCCGGGTAGCGCGACCCATTCGTCCGGCGACTTGATGAACGCGTCGGAATCGACGTTGATCACGCCGTCGCGGTCGAGGACAACGACTTTTTTTGGAGAGGTCGGCATGATTCGGCGGTTCAGTAGGGACGCTGGATGGAGTCGCTCGGTCTGGTCACTTACGCCGCCAGTCTGGAAATGTCCGCGACGCAGTTCATCTGCTGATGCAGTGCGCCAAGCAAAGCCAGACGGTTAGCGCGCAACGCGGGATCTTCGGCGTTGACCATCACGTCGTTGAAGAACGTGTCGACCGGTTCGCGCAGCGCCGCGAGCGCCGTCAACGCGCCCGTGTAGTCGTGCGCGGCCAGTTGCGACTGAACGCGCGGCGCGACCTGTTCCAGCTGGGCGTAAAGCGCTTTTTCTGCCGCTTCGATCAGCAAGGTGGGTTGCACACCACCCACCGGTGCACCATCCGACTTCTTCAGGATGTTCGAAATGCGTTTGTTCGCCGCGGCGAGCGAGGCCGCTTCGCTGAGCGCCGAGAATTCGCGCACGGCGTCGAGACGCGCCACGATGTCGTTCAGATGCGTGGGGTTCAGCGCCAGCACCGCGTCGATTTCAGCGGCCGCGTAGCCGCGCTCGCGCAGCAAACCGCGCAGACGGTCCATGCTGAATTCGTAGATGGCTTGCGTCGAATCGGTGACGTTCGGCACTGCTGCGAATTGCGTATACGCTGCGCGCAGCAGTTCGACGAGGTCCACGGACAGTTGCTTCTCGACGAGGATGCGCAGCACGCCAAGCGCATGACGCCGCAGCGCGAACGGATCTTTCTCGCCAGTGGGTTGCAGGCCGATGCCCCAGATGCCGACCAGCGTTTCGAGCTTGTCAGCGAGCGCGACGACGGTGCCGGTTGCCGTGGCAGGCAGGGCGTCGCCGGAGAAGCGCGGTTGATAGTGTTCCGTGCAGGCCAGCGCGACTTCTTCCGGCTCACCGTCGTGGCGCGCGTAATACGTGCCCATCGTGCCTTGCAGCTCGGGGAATTCGCCGACCATGTCGGTGATCAGATCGGCCTTGGCGAGGCGCGCCGCGCGTTTGGCGAGCGCGACATCCGTGCCCAGCAGGGCGGCAATCGCGCCGGCCAGTGCTTCGACGCGTTCGACGCGTTGCAGCGCCGAGCCGAGCTTGTTGTGATACACGACGTTGGCGAGCAGCGGCACACGCTCGGCGAGCGGCTTCTTCTTGTCCTGCTCGAAGAAGAACTTTGCATCGGCGAGACGCGGGCGCACGACGCGTTCGTTGCCTTCGATGATGTCGCCGGGCGTTTGGGTTTCGATGTTCGAGACGATCAGGAAGCGCGGACGCAGCTTGCCGGCGGCATCGGTCAGCGCGAAATACTTCTGGTTCGTCTGCATTGTCAGGATCAGACATTCCTGCGGCACTTGCAGGAACTCGTCCTCGAAGCGGCAGGTGTAGACCACCGGCCATTCGACCAGCGAAGTCACTTCGTCGAGCAGCGCTTCAGGCATCACGACCTGATCGCCGTCGGCCTGCGCGAGCAGATGCGTGCGGATGGTTTCCTTGCGCTCGGCGAAACTCGCGACCACGTGGCCTCTATGACGCAGCGTGTCGGCGTACGTATCGGCGTGCTGGATCTGCACGAACCCTTCGGACAGGAAGCGATGGCCGAGCGTGGTGTCGTCCGCATCGATGCCGAGCGCGGTGACCGGCACGACCTGCTCACCATGCAACGCGGTGAGGCGCTGCGCGGGGCGCACGAACTGGATGTTGGTGCCGTCCGGACGTTGATACGTCATGACCTTCGGGATCGGCAGCTTCGCAACCGTCAGCGTTTCCTCGAGCGCGGCTTGCAGGCCTTCGGCGAGCGTTGCGCCGGGTGCGGCATAGCGCAGGAAGAAGGCATCGGCCTTGCCGTCGGAAGCGCGTTCGAGGTCGTCCACCTTGAAGTCGGGGAAGCCGAGAGCAGCGAGTTTCTTCGCGAGCGGCGCGGTGGGCTGACCGTCTTTATCCAGCGCGACGGAGACCGGCAGCACCTTTTCGCGCACGTGCTTTTCCGGCGCGACGCTGCGCACGTTCCTGATGGTGACCGCGAGACGACGCGGTGTGGCATAGCGTTCGAACGACAGTTCGCCTTCGATCAGGTCGCGTGCCGCGAGGCGCTGGGCGATACCTTCGGCGAATGCATCGCCAAGGCGCGCGAGCGCCTTGGGCGGCAATTCCTCGGTCAGTAGTTCTACGAGGAGGGTGGCGTGTTGGGGATGAGTCATCGGTTCGTGTTCTCGTCAGTCCGGGTCGATCTTGCGTTCGACTTTGAGCGGCGGCGCCCAGGCGGGTTTCGCGGCATCCTGTTCGTCGGTCGTGAGGCCGGGCACGCCGTGGACCGGATTGCCGAGCATCGGGAAGCCGAGCTTCTCGCGCGATTCGTAGTAAGCCTGCGCCACCTGGCGCGACAGATTGCGAATCCGGCCGATGTAGGCCGCGCGCTCGGTCACGGAGATCGCGCCGCGTGCGTCCAGCAGGTTGAACGTGTGGCCGGCCTTCAGCACCAGTTCGTAGGCCGGCAGCGCGAGCGGCACTTCCATCATGCGTTTGGCTTCGGCTTCGTAGCTGTTGAACATCGAGAACAGCAGTTCGACATTGGCGTGCTCGAAGTTGTAGGTGGACTGCTCGACTTCGTTCTGGTGGTACACGTCACCGTAGAAAAGGCGACGCAGTTCCGGGCCTTCGGGGCCTTGCTCTTCCCACTCTGTCCAGACCAGGTCGTAGACGTTCTCGACCTTCTGCAGGTACATGGCGAGACGTTCGAGCCCGTAGGTGATTTCGCCGAGCACCGGCTTGCAATCCAGACCGCCCACTTGCTGGAAGTAGGTGAACTGGGTGACTTCCATGCCGTTCAGCCAGACTTCCCAGCCGAGCCCCCAGGCGCCGAGCGTCGGATTTTCCCAGTCGTCTTCCACGAAGCGGACGTCGTTCTGCTTCAGGTCGAAACCGAGCGCTTCGAGCGAGCCGAGGTACAGGTCGAGGATGTTTTCCGGCGCCGGTTTCAACACGACCTGGTATTGGTAGTAGTGCTGCAGGCGGTTCGGGTTCTCGCCATAGCGGCCGTCTTTCGGGCGGCGCGACGGCTGCACGTAGGCTGCCCGCCACGGCTCGGGGCCGACCGCGCGCAGGAAGGTGTGGACGTGGGACGTGCCCGCGCCGACTTCCATATCGATTGGCTGGAGCAGCGCGCAACCCTGCTTGTCCCAATAGGATTGCAGCGTCAGGATGATTTGCTGAAACGTGAGCATGAAGTGCCTTTCGGGCATGGTGGCCGCGCCGCAGGCGCCGGGGCGCGCGAGGTGGCCGTGGAGCGAAGTGCTAAACAGTGGATTTTAACGGAAAGGGCGGTGGGTGCGGATTTTCGGGGGCGGGGAGGGCGGGGGACGATTCGCTGCGGGTTTGAGGAATATACAAACAAACGGGAAGCGGCCTTGGGTACTGATCCAGCCTTGTAGTTGATGTACGAATTCTCCTATGCAATCTCGGAGCGGCCTGATACCCACATCCATCCCTGTTCGATATCTTTCGAAGATATTCAGTAAGCCTTACTGTTGCTTCTGGGGGAGATACCAATGGCTGCTGTCTGTGCCCGCGAGCGGGCTGGTTCCACGCATCCAGGCCGGGCGAAGGAAAGGGTTGCCAGACGGCTGGCCGGTGGATGTATTGCGGCTTGCGTGTTGCTGGTTTGGCCTCTGTGCCATGCCGATGACATCGCCTATGGCTATGACGCGGTGGGCCGTCTGGTGTCGGTGACTGTGGGGGGCAATAGCGCCTATTACGACTACGACGCGGCCGGCAATATCACCGCGATCCGCCGGCAGGGGAATGTCTCTGCTGCGTCTGGCAACACGTCCGCCACGCAGGCGGAGGCGATTTTGCCCGTTGCTTCCAATCCGTCCGTCGCACGCTGATCCGCCGGTCCCGCCTCTCCCGTTGCTCGTTTCTTCAATGCAAACCACTCACCGTGCTATCTCGCGCTGGCAATCCCTGCCGCGTCCGCTGCTTCTTTTGATGTTTGTCCTGCTGTCGTGGTTGCTTGCGCCGCGGGCGCATGCTGCCGAAGTCAATTGTCCGTCGAAGTACGTGGCTGCGGGCGCGTTTCCTGCCGATCCGATGTGTCCACTGAAGGCCGCCGGGGCCGATTTCGGCGGTCTGGGCGGTTACGTCTGTGGCGACCCGAATGTGATTGCGTCGTACTGCAGCGGCCCATCCGCTGGCGCGACGGTTGAGCCGGATGCGCCGGATGAAGCGGTGGTGATCGACGGCGACGGCGTGGAGGGAAACTCCGGCGGTGCAGGAGGTGCAGGAGGTGCAGGGGGGTGCGGTGGCGGCAATGCCACAGCGGGCTGTGGCAACAGTACGTCGGGCGCCGATCCCGTGCGGCTTTATACCGGCCAGTTCCATCTCGTCGCCCACGACCTGCATGTTGCGGACACGGCGGGCGCGCTGGACCTCGCGCGGGTTTATCGCAGCAGCGCCTACGACACGTCGGGCCGGCCGATGGCCGGCGGCTTCGGTGTCGGCAGCACGTTCAACTACGACAGCTATCTGGTGGTGGGCGCGGCGGATGCCAGCGGCGCGCGGCAGCGTATCGAGTTGTATCTGCCAAGCGGGATTCGCGTGCCGTTCACGCTGCGCGCGGACACGGGCACGACCTGGGACAATCTGACGAGCCCGGGCGACTACTACCGCGCCAGCCTCACCAGCAGCGGCTCTACACAGACGCTCGCGTTGCGCGATGGCCGGGTCCGGCAATTCACGATGATCGCGGGCCTTTACCGCCTGACCCGTGTGCAGGATCGCAACGGCAATGCGGTGGTGATCGCCCGCAGCAGCACGGGCGCGGTCACGGGCATCACGAGCCCGAGCGGGCGCGTACTGACGTTCACGTCCATCACCGGTAGCCGCGGCACACCCCTGGTCTCGCGCGTGACCGATCCCTTGAACCGGCAGGTGGCTTACCAGTACGACAGTTCGGACCGCCTGGTGCAGGTCACGGACGCGGGTGGTGGCGTGTGGAAATACGGCTGGGACACCAGGAGCCGTCTGGTGAGCGTGACGGACCCGGAGGGCAACCGGCAGGTGGCCAGCACCTACGACGACAGCGACCGGGTGGTGGCGCAGACACTGGCTGACGGCAGCACGTTTGCGATGGCCTACACGGTGACGGGCGGCAAGGTTGCACAGACAGAGGTGACGGACCGGCGCGGCAGCATCCGCCGCCTGACGTTCGATGCAAACGGGAGGGTGGTGCGCAACGCCTATCCGGCCGACAGGCCGGAGCAGCAGGTACAGACCTATACCTACGATGGTAACGGGCGTGTGACGAATCTGACGGCGGTGGACCGCCAGTACACATTCGGCTACGACACGAATGGCAACCGGATCACGGAAGCGGACCAGTCCGGCACGCTGCTCACCCGTACGTTCGACAGCTACGGCCAGTTGCTCACTGAAGCGCAGGCGGGCGATGCGCAGCGCGGCGTGAGCACGGTCTATACGTACGACGCGAAGGGCAACCTGCTGACGGTGACCGACCGGCTGGGCAACCGCACGACGTTCACGAACGACAGCCAGGGTCGGCCGCAGACGGTAACCGATGCGCTCAAGGGCGTGACGAAATACACGTGGAACGGTGCGGATCTGGCGGGCATCACCGATCCGCTGGGCCGGACCACGCAGTTCACAACCGATGCGGCGGGGCGAGTGACGGCGGTGCAGGATCCGCTGGGCAACGTAACGCGTCGCACGGTGGATGCGTTGGACCGGACCACCGACGTCACCGACGCGTTGGGCGGCGTGACGCGCTTCACGTGGGACCGCAACGGGCACCTGCTCAGTCAGGCCGATCCCAAAGGCGTCACGACACGCTACACGTACAACGCGATTGGCCGGCCGGTGAGCAAAACGGATCCACTGGGCCGCAGCGAGACTTACACGTGGAATAGCGCGGGACAACTGGCGACGCTGACCGACCGCAAAGGTCTGTTGCGCACATACGGCTACGACGCGGCGGGACAACTGATCACGGTCTATTTCTCCACGGGTGCAGGCTCGAAGCCAACTCGCTCGTGGAGCTACGGCTGGAACTACGGTCAGGATGGGTACGGGCGGCTGCAACTGACCTGGGACGCCAATTCGGGCGCGCTGCAACCCCCGGCGGCCAGATACCGCTACTACGACAGTGTGACGGGCTATCTCAGCGGCTGGTTCGATCACGCCAGCCAGCAGGGTACCGTATGGCTGCGTTATGCGGCGGACAGCCGGGACCTGTCGCGCATCGAGATGAAGGACGCGACGGTGAGTTACATCCGCGACGCGGAACACCGGGCCACGCAGATTCAATATCAGGTAAACGGCGAGGCACCGCGGACGTTCAGCTACGTGTACGACGCACTGGGCCGGCGCAGCCAGGCGACGCTGGCGAATGGCATCACGGCGACCTACGTGTGGGATGCAGCCAGCCAGCTGACCGGCATCACGTACAAACGGGCCGACGGCAGCGTGCTGGGTGACCTGACATACGGCTACGACCTGGCGGGGCGGCGCACGAAAGCGGGCGGGAGCCTGGCGAGGGTGGATCTGCCGCAGGCGGTAAGCGACGCGCAGTACAACGGCGCGAACCAGCTCACGCGTTGGGCGGGCAAGACGCTGGGTTATGACCTGAACGGCAACCTTGCGAGTGACGGGGCTAACGAATACAGGTGGAATGCGCAGAACCTGCTGGCGCAGATCAGTGGTGCGGTGACGGCGAGCTTTATCTACGACATGTACGGCCAGCGCCATGACCAGACGGTCAATGGGCACCGGATGCAGTCGTTCTGGATTGGCGACGAACTCAGCTTCACGATTCCGGATGACGACTGGGCGCATCGTATCCGCCAGTTCTCGCCTTACCCGGAGAGTGGTCTTGATGAGCTGACGTACCGGCGCATTGGGGATGATGCGGACGGGGATCGGTATGTGCTGCGCGATGGCAACAACAACGTGATCGCGCTGACCGATGCGAACCAGCAGAGCCAGACGCAGTACAGGTATCAGCCGTATGGGGCGACGACGGTAACGGGTGCGGGTGATTCCAATGCGCAGCAGTACACGGGGCGGGAGAATGATGGGACGGGGCTGTATTACTATCGCAATCGGTACTACGACCCAACGACCGCAAGATTCATCAGTGAGGATCCGGTTGGCTGGGCGAGTGGGCAGACGAATGCGTATGCTTATGTCAACGGGAATCCGGTTCAGTTCAGCGATCCGTCCGGGCTGCAGTGGGCAGTTCTTCCGGTTCCTGCTGGTCCGATGCCCGGTGGCGGGGCTGGACCGAGCAGGCCATCGTGGGTTTCGCCACCGTGGGGTGCTCAGGGGGTTAGCGACTGGATCAGGGATACCGTTGGCGGGAAATTTTCAAACGGTGACGCCGATGATCCTGTTGTTTATCCGAACAATCCCGGTAACGCTGAGAAGGGCACATTTAAACCCATTTTGGGAACTCCGGGAAAGCAATGCAATGACGATGGCTCCGTTTGGGAGAAGGACACATCTAGTCACGGTGGGGATCAGTGGAAGCGCTGGCCGAACAAAAAAGCATGGGAAAGCGGAAAGAAGCCTCAGAGCATCTGGCCCGATGGACGTATCCGGAAATAATGAGCGGAGAGCATTATGTCACTCAGGTTTAATGATCTACTCGCACGCGCTCTCTTGGAGTGGCCCACTGAGATTGATTTGAGAATCCTGTCGCGAAGTGATCCGGCATCGAAGCGTTACTCGATCGACGGACTTTATGACATCTCCGACGCCCTAGAGGCTCGATATATCGGTTCTGCCGAAGAGATGATCATGAGAAACCTACATTGGGTAATTTACGAAGTGCTGCACGAAGTGGCCGCCAACGTAACCCGTGTCAAGACGAGTGACTTGAGGTCTGATGCTATTCGAAGTGGTTTCGAGAAGAACCTTATGGACTGCATGAAAATGTCAGAACTAGGCGCTTCACCTCAAGACATTGAGTTAGGCAAGCGCTACTTCGCTGAGAACGGGGAAAGTGGCGAAAGCTAGTCCCTGGCATTGAGGCAACAGTCAGACACCAGAAGGGGCCGCGTGAGCGGCCCCTTCTGCATTGTAAGCGACATTTGGTGGCCGTCTTGACGATCAGAATTTGATCTCGAAGAGGCGTTCGTTGACGCCCTGGAGGTCAAAGGCAGCAGGATCGAAAT
>NZ_JBNDMK010000030.1:0-104780 GCF_050436545.1 Paraburkholderia sp. GAS41 | reverse complement strand
GCCGTCAGGCGGCTGTCCACGGGCGGGCGCGGGATAATCGCCGTAGCGAGCGTAGATGTTGAACGAATGCTTGACAGACCTACTCAGGGCATGACCCTACCGCTCCCCGCCTTTCGAAAGTGCGATAGCCGCGTCCGGCAACTGAGGGTCCATCTTTAGCCGCCACGCTTGCGGGTGCGATCATGAGGTAGACTGAGATTCGCAGAAGGCACCTTGTGCCGGCGAAAACGATTGATAAAAAGCAGAGAGAAAGGGCCGGAATGCCGAAGAAAAATATTCCCGGTGCCACGATGGCGCAGGCACGGGTGATTTACATGCTGGAACTGGCTAGGGGCAGTTCCCATATCGCCAGCACACGGACCCCGGAGACCCTGAAGCGGGCCATCACCGAAGTGCTGGAAGGCTTCTGTCAGGCGCACGGCCTGCACGCACTGGATGTCTTCCTTGAGCTGCTCGCCCAGGAGGTCGGGCAACGCGGCCACCGGGAGGCCGCCGTTGCGGTCAGTGCGTTCGCGTCGGGAGTTGACGGGCAGAAAAAAGACCGGTCCCGGGCGGAACCGGCCGGGAAAAGCCCCGACCTTTCCAAAGGCAAAAATACGGTCGGGACCTGAGAGCAGGGTGTGGGTGTCGCGTAGAAACGGGCACGGGCGATGGCTGGCAGATCGGTGACACCCGGCTTAACGGCAGCAGCCCGTTTCCTGAACCCGTCCGCCCTGCCGCATGGGGCGCTGATATAAGTGATAATCTGCTCTATCACATACAGGCTGGTCATAAGAAAACACAATCACATTGCTGGCTGTGATGACAGAGGCCCTGTATTAGCGAGACGCACGGGAACGGATCGCTCAAACGGAAATCACCGTCGGGCGTAGGTCAATCTGCCGAATCATCGGTCGTAGCTTTGCCAAATGGCGGGTCGTCGCTCGTCAACAGACGTTCGCCAACCGACATCGAACAACCGCTTCTTTAATTGGGCGGTGATGTCAAGGGTTGATCTCCGATGGTTTTGTGTTGGAAACGTCGTTTGCGCGGGTCACGCTTCTTTCCGCAGTCGGCTCATCAATCACGGCACGCTGCACGCATTGGTCGGACAGGCATGGAGAGCCTCGCTCTTGGGCGCGCTCGAGGCGCAGCAGTCAGTTGCGGCTTCTTCCAGACCATCGTCCACGCTTCGGACGCTCCCAGTGGGATCAGTGTTGGTATACGGTTTGCATCATGCCGTCGCCTCCATTGAGCCCCAGCGGAAGTCAGTTCCGTCGATCCACATCCTATGCAGAATGACGGCAAGTTTGCGCGCGACGGCAACAACGGCCCGGCGATGCCCACGACTCTTTTCCAGTCGCTTGCCCCAGGCCTTGAGCGTACACCACGAGGCGCTTCGGGAAACTAGCGCATGCGCGGCGATGTAGAGCGCGCAGCGCACATCGGGGTCACCTGCCTTCGAGATTCGCCCCGGATTGTCCATTTCTCCGGACTGGTAGCGTCGTGGCGTCAACCCGAAATGGGCAGCGACCGTTCGTGAAGACTTGAAACGGGTTGGGTCATCAACTGCAGCCTTGAAGGTTAGCGCTGTAATGACGCCGACACCAGGTACGGTCATGAGGCGCTGACACACCGGATCCGTCCTGACGATGGCCTTCACTTCGTTATCGAGCTTCAGGAACGTCCTGTAAAGCACCTGACGCGCTTCAGGCAGGGGAAGGAGCGCCCTGACCAGCAATGCGTCAGCCTCTATGAGCGGGCGGACCACGCCGTCATACGCGCCATGCGGGACCTTTATGGCGAGCCTGATGCCGAAGACCTTGAGCAAACCGCGCAACTCGTTCTCAAGATCCACACATTTGTTCAGAACGGCCTTGCGGCTTGAGAGCAGTGCGCGGATATGGTGACTCTCGATACTTTTCACATGGACGCGGCTATACCAGCCAGTGCGCAGGATCCTTGCAATGCCTCGGGCGTCGTTACGATCCGCTTTATTGCGCATCGCGCTTAACGCTGCGTTGACCTGACGGGCTTCCAGACAGACTACGTCGAATCCTGCCTGCTGCAGTCCATACGTCAGGTATTGCGTCAATGTGCCGGCTTCGAATCCAACCATCGGAACGTCGGCGCTGAACGATCGAAGCGCCTTTGCTATCGCGCTCACCTCTGCTGCGACCTTTGCTTCATGCTTTACCTGGCCCTGGTCATCAACGATACAAATCGAGACGGAACGTAGCGATACATCCAGCCCAGTGTAGTAAGTCATCACAACCTCCTTCGCACAGTTGGTTATGCGATTTCAGGAGTGCCCGACCACCTTCGTGACCGCCCAATCACATATGCTGTTGGCCGATCGGCGTCTTACGCGATCCGCACCTTTCGGCCCGCGGTGCACTGAACGATTTCTCTAAAGCAGCCGTTCGGCCTATAGGTCTCACCCCCAGCAGACCAAGCAAACTTTCGGGAAAATCTCCCTCAAAGCTGATCTGCGCGCCAAGTTGCACGCTGAACCGCAGGTCGTTCGCTAAGCGTGGTTATCGAAGCAAAGAACTCGATGGCCTTCTCGTTTTCACGCGTAATGTGAAATCCGAGTTTACGGTGGAAAGCGATAGACAGACGGTTGGTCTTATAGACATGACTTTTTAGCTCTGAGATTTCCCGTTTACGCGCGAGGCTGATCACCTTCGCAAGCAGTTCAGACACAACTGTAGAAGTTCGGTGCAGAGGATGCGTACTGAATGCGCCCACGAACCAGCAAGCGTTCGACTCAGGTCGAAGCATTGCGTATGCGACCAACTCGCCTTGCCGTCGCACTGAGCACACCTCGCTGTCATTCAAAGACTGCTGCAAGCGCTCGCGCTGCTGATCTACCTGAAAGACGTCGCCAGCGAGTTCTGTGTGTGTACGTAACGTAAGTAAATCAAGCGCAAGGAGTTCGTCGAGCGATGGCGGCATGTCAAGATATTCGGCTGGTAGGTAAGGCGGTGTCGAGAGGATAGGTTAATTCAAAAATCGTCCACAATTCCTATAACTTCGCCGACTGTCCGGAGCTGGCCCAGAGCGTGTCAAAACGCTGAGTCACTCGGAATTGGCGAAACCTGTCTTGCCGCAGGTCGTGACTTTTCGATTGCGGCGACCTGAGCGTCAAATCACAGCCGACGGTATCGCGAAGGCGCAGCGCCTCCCAACGGGCCTCACGCCCGCATCGCCGTCATCACTGCTTCTGAACCGAGTAGCTTGATCACGCGCTTCATGTTGTACGCCAGCACGTGCAAGCTCATTTCCGTACTTACGCGCTCGATGGTCCGTGTCAGGAAATGAGTGGCGCCCATCCATGCCTTGATCGTTCCGAACGGATGCTCGACAGTCTGTCGCCGGATGCGCATCATTTCAGGCGCATGATCAAGTCGCGCCTGCATCTCATCGAGAACAGCTTCGTGTTCCCAGCGTGTCACGCGACGTTGAGGGCCTGGAGTGCAGCCCCCCTTTAGCGAGCATTGCTGGCAATTTGAACTCCAGTATTTACTGATCTTCAGACCGCGCTCAACAGTTGAGAATCGCCAGATTAACCGCTGGCCCGCCGGGCACCGATATTCGTTCGTCTGTGCGTCGTAAATGAAGTCATCCTTGCCGAAGCGGCCATTAGCCGTTGCGCTCGATGTCACCGTCCTCGGAACGAACACGCTTATTCCGGCCTCATGGCATGCGAGTATTTCTTCGCTCTTGTAGTAGCCCCGATCCGCAACTGCAGTGAGCTTGTCGACGACCATCTCTGTACGGGCAAGCTTCGCCATCGACGTCAACTGATCACGATCGATGCCATCATTGGTAACGACGTGCGCGACGATCAGGTGGTGCTTTGTGTCAACCGCAGTTTGCACGTTGTACCCGACAACCCCCGTTCCTCGTGTCTTCATCGAACGAGCATCTGGATCCGTGAGCGATATCTGTTTGTCGGGTGCTGCGTTGAGTTGAACCTCGATCTCCTTGAGGCCTCGCATCTGCTCCTTCAAGGCCGCAATCTTGTCCTGCAGTCGCTCCGTCCTGACCTTCGCGATTGCAGGCTCCTGACGATCCGCTGTGTCCATCGCCTCGAGATAGCGAGCGATACTTGACTCGATGTCGCGCATGCGTCGTTCAAGTTTCGCGCTCGTGAAGTTACGGTCGCGGTGGTTCACCGCCTTGAACTTGCTGCCGTCAATCGCAACGATCGCTTCGGCGAAGAGGTCCAGACGCTGGCACAGCACGACGAACTGACGGCAGACGCTACGGATCGCTTTGCCGTTGTCTTTACGGAACCGCGCAATGGTCTTGAAGTCCGGTGCCAGGTGGCCCGTGAGCCACATCAGTTCGACGTTGCGCTGGGCCTCGCGTTCAAGGCGGCGGCTCGACTGAATACGGTTCAGGTAACCGTAGATATAGATCTTGAGCATCACCTCAGGGTGATATGACGGCCGACCGGTCAACGCTGGTTCGACGCCTTCAAACCCTAGCTTATGAAGATCAAGCTCATCGACAAAGACGTCAACTACGCGCACGGGATTGGTGTCCGTCACGTAGTCATCGAGCGCTTCAGGGAGGAGAAAGCTTTGCGTACGATTGTCGCCTTGAACAAACCGCTTCATCTTGCTCATCCCATCGCTATCGGATGGCAAATTTTAGCGCTCCAAAATGCGTTTTGACACAATCTGGGCCGAGTGCGGTCGCACTTCCTACCAGCGATTGCGATCAGGCATCGTGTCGACAGCCAGCGCAACGCAGTCCTCGAAAGGCATGTCCTCATGTTCGCGAGGGGAGGGGGCCTTGGGGAACTGTACAGCCCGCTCCCCATCGATCTCGACCCAGCGGGCCAGCTGCAGCAGCTTGCGATAACGCGCTGCGTCTTTTAGCACCGGATCAATCGGCCACGAATCGAGCGTGACTACGGTGGCGTCGACAATGCGCTGGGCGAGCATCGCAAAAATGGGGCCACGCTCAGCCCAGTCGGTGTCGTTACGGGCAAGCATGCCGATGACGAGCTGCGCGTCAACGGCGCCGAGTTCCTTTTCAATCAGGTCGCGTATGTCGCCTGCAGTCACTTTCGGACGGTTCACTCGCTGGTTCCAGATCGTGGCGACCTGGTCCCGAGCGGTGTTTTCATCGTCGCCGACAGGCTCCCAGGGCGTGGACATTCCACAGCCCGAACAGTAAATGCATACCAGCTTTTCCGTCAGTGGTGCGCTTAATGGCCTTGCCAGAACGTCGTCGAGCTTGGGCGGCCCTGAAAACCGGCCGAAGGCCGTAAAGTCGAACGCCGGATAGCCGTCCTGTTCGACTACGCGCTGGGAGCGACCAAGGGTGGGGCGGCCACCGCAGTGGTCGCATGGATAAAGTTGCTCGATCATCTTTCTCTCGGTTCTGTCGCATTTTTGCAAGCATTATTGCCGCGTTGCGCGGTTCCGAAAAGTGGGAATAGCCGGGAGAAAGTTAAGGATATTCGTGGCCTGGTATGTCCGACCGGTCGGAGTCGGGCTGCAACGTCGTGGTAGACCTTACCCGCGAGCAGCCAGCCAGTGTGCGTCCCGAGCCGGAACATGGGTATGCTGCCCTCCACAAACGCCTCGTGCAGAACGCACGTGGGCGGTATGAAGGTTGTGTTCAGTGGGCGAATCGGACCATCGGCGTGAGTGCACCATCCGGTTCTGGTATGTCCGCCCTTATGCGGCTGTATTCGTCGATGCTTTCGAGCATTGCCTGGGGCGCACAGATGCCTAAATTGCGGCGAGCGCGGCGCTCAACGCTGTCGAGCCACCCGAGGAAGGTTTCATCATCGTGACGGTTGACGCCGTCAGGTGCGTGAGCGTAGCCCGCGACTTCCTGGTGACAGTTCTGCCGGATCGCCGCCAAGGTCGACTCACAGTCGGCAACCCAGTAATACCAGCGTCCGACGAAGTGCCACCACTGCCGGGCGCCACCTAGTTCCGCCCACGTCGCGGAAAAATCCCGGACCGAACCAATGCTGCTAAAGAAGACGCAACGCACGCCGACGTCGTCTGCGGCGGCAACGACGATCTGGCGGCCACCTGAAAGAGACTGTGGATCGCGACTCGAGCATTCGAGTGCCGGATAGCGGCCGATCCAGTCGAGCGAGCGGGATTTCGCACGATCGAGAAAAAACGTCTTGCCTAGCATGTGATCTCCAGTGGGTTTGACGTGGGCGCCATTTCGCGCCCGATGAGTCCATCTTGCCGTGCCGATGGCGATGTCAAGCGAGGGTTCGATCCTGCGCAGAGGCACTCACCATGGTGGCCGCGATAGCCTCTGCCAGGACCTTGCCGGAGCGCGTGAGCTGGCCACCGACGCCCACCAACTCGTGGGCGGCCGTCGCCGCGAGGTGATCGTCCAATAACTGCATCGATGCAGCGGCGATCCCGAACCGCTTGCCTTCCTGCCATGCGTCGCCCAGCGCAATGGTGCCGGCGCTGTGTTCGTTCGGATACTTGCGCGACAGCCATTCGCCGAATGCCAGCTGCTCGGGCTGGGACCAATGTTCTGCCTCGCCGGTCTGGAGGTTCGGCAACTCGCAGACGGCGCGATCGATGTCCGCGAGTACGCTGATAAGCCTTTCCCGTAAATCGAGAAGCCAGGGGCGGGTATCGTTGTGCTTGCCCACTTCGACAAACGGTAGTGCTGCGTAGCGGTTCACATCTAACATTTTCCGCAGGATACGGCTGGCGAGGGTAATCATCGAATGCTTGCTCCAGGTAGGGAATTGGCGCGCCGTCAGTAGAGTGGCTAGCGGCGCGCCCGAATGCGGAAGACCGGTTTCCAATCTATCGCGGTGCCCGCAAAGTCAAGTTGCTGTGACGCGGGCCGGGTAGGGCAGCGTGATCTGTGAGAGCGGGTCGCGGTCAACATTCCACTCGACCGCCGGAATCCCGTTGCGTCTGCGCGCCGCGGCCTTTTCCAGCTTGCGTGCCTCATATGCGGGCAGACCGTTCATCCCATAGACCTCCACGTGAACCGGCTGCGACGTATCCGTCAGGACAAAGTCCGGTATGACTTCTTCATCGCCGCCCATGCGCAGCGGCTTAATGAAATCGCGCTGCTCGCGGGTGAGCCGGTTTGCCATCGCGACCTCGTGTATCGAGTCGCAGGGTAGGAACGCGGCCGAGCAAAGCATGACACCCAGATCCACCAGTTTCAGATGACCCTTCGGTGTGCGTTCAACGAACAGCAATGCAATGACGCGCGCCTCGCGATCGCCGAGCGCTCTCCATGCGTGAGCAAAGGTCTTTGCCGCATGCTCAATCAGCGCAGTATTCGTGAAGTACTTTTTTGGGCTTTGTCGCAGGCTTAGCGATTTGCCGTATTGCGTATCGGCAACCTCGTTAATTTCTCCGATGATCAGACCGCGCTGCACCTTTCCGTCTTCGTTGGTGAGGGTCGAAAGGAACGCATCGAATTCATCATTAATGGCGGCGCGTTCTGCTTCCTCGTACCGTCGCATAACGTGCAGCACCTGCTGTGCGTTGGTGCCGTTGATTACCGTAGTCTCACCCAGGGCGGCAAGTAGCATCGCGTTGCAGACGCCCCAGTGACGTTGCTGGCTTCTGCCGTGCCAGCGGTTGAGGCCCGCGTTCATCCACAGTGCCTGCAGAAAGGCGAGGAGACTCGCGGCCCTGCGCGACGTGCGCGGCGCACCTGTGGGCTTCCCGGCGTGGCGCGGGCCCGAAACGACATCACGTTGGGTCAGTGCGATATCGAGCCTGGCGTTAAGACCGATGGCCGATGCGACGATAGCAGCGTGGCTGTCGCCGCCCGAAGCCTTCAGCGCGTCGGCGTCCTTGTGGAACGGACACGAACTCCGATGCGTGTGGCCATCTTCCGGCCATCCGGCAAGATGCAATAGCCGCCCATATCTACGCACGACGAGTTGCCGCGGTGGGGTCACGCAAAGACACAACGCGAATCCGGGGGTGATTTTTGCGCGTTCGAGGCGCGCGACATAGCGGGCAGGATTTTCCTGCACGTTCTCGAGCTCGAACGCGCCACCGTCGAACAAAATTTTAGGCATGAATGTTGTCCTCCATAGAAAATGGCCGCGAAGGCGGCCATGCAGTTCAGCAGTGGAAAACCGGCTTTCAGTGCCGGCCGTCGTGTTCAATACCTGCGGTTTGCGGTTCTGGTCCGAAAGACGGCAACAGGTCTGCGACATCGCGGGTTTTGCCGATCTTCGCGTAGTGCCCGATTTGTCCCTCTGGCCGATACTCCCTTCCCGTTGCCCTGTCCGTGAGAAACCACTGTCCAGTCGAAAGGCGCTTTACATGGCAGAACGGATAGCGGTGCTGCATCATGGTCTGGTCGCGGCGATATCGGCGCCGTTGTAGCTCAGCCGCAAGTTCTAAAAGCAGCCCGACGACGATGATCCGCAGCGCGATGACCGCGATCGCAGCAGCGGCGTACCACAAGGGCCAGTGATGCGCGCGGGCTATCGCGGAAAGAATGCGCCAGGCAAACGCGAGCAGCGCCGTGATGATGACGAGCGGGCCAATGAGCAGATCTAGGGACATGTGGAGGTCACGTGAAACGGCAGGATTCGTTGGTCGCTCCGCAGCGGCTGTAGTTAGCCGGCGAGTCGCGCGCGTGCATCTCATTCTGGCTCTCTAACGGTGTTGGGCCGCACCGAAAGCGCGCCAGAAATGGAGAGCTTTAGCGAGAACGCAGAGCGCAGGGTCTGTTACAAGTTCGCTCGAAAGCTATATGGTTTTCTGGAGCATTTCGAAAAAGTGGCTATAACCGGTTACAGCCACTGCCTGATGACGGAAATCTGGGCGGGGTGTGAGACAGGCCCATTGGCGTCGGCGGGTAGAGGCTTATCCCCAGGTTTGTGCACAGAATCTGTGGATAACAATCACGCGACCTTGCACGGCGCGAGAGCGGAAAGCGGCTATGAATCCGTACGCATTTGAGATCCTGCATTGCCGAATGCCACGCTACGATGGGTCATCTTCCGCGCCACTGGCGCATCGACAACAGCCCTGCACGATGAGGGCTTTCTTTCACCCCGACGGGATCACTCCCCACCGGGGCGTGCTTCACGTCTACCTGAACGAGGAATGCACATGAATCGCCAACGCATGCTCCGTTTTGCACTGCAGGTCTATCACACGTCGTTTCTGTCTCATGACGCGCTCATTGGCGTCGTGAAGGCGAGGCGACGGTATTCGACCCACTACCGCGCGGCCGCCCTTCGCCACGTTGTGATGAACGCTCCGCTGTCGGTGACTGGTGGGCGTCCCGTCGCCGAACGTCGCCGTCTGGTGCGTCGCCATTACGGCGTCTAGCCAGTCAGTAACCCATACCTGATTTCTTCCTTCGGGGGCACGCCCCCAAGGGCGAGCCTCCATTTCCTATGTGAGGCTTCGATGTACAACCAGTTCTTGACATCCTCCTCCCCGTGAACGGGGATGATTTCTACTGCGCTTAGGCTGCGAGAGCCTGAGTCGCTTCGGCGGGTTCCTGCTTCGACGGGCGGCCCGACTGCGCCATCCCTCCACAGGCAATAACGGCATGTCCTGCCGCTAAGACATTGAGCGCGCCGACGTGATCGGCGTTCGCTTCGTGTCCGCACCTGACGCAGGCAAACAGCGCCTGGGTCTTTCTGTTCCCGGCTGATACGTGTCCGCAGCATGGGCATGTGCGGCTCGTATTCTTCGGGTCTACGGCGACGAAATAGCCGCCGCGCCACGCCGTTTTGTACTCTAACTGGCGACGGAATTCGCCCCAGCCCTGGTCGAGAATCGACTTGTTAAGGCCGCACTTCGCGCGGACATTGCGCCCTGGTGCGTCTGCCGTACCTTTCGCGGACTTCGACATATTGCTGATTTTCAGGTCTTCGACCGCAACCATTGCGTGGTTTTTGCTGATCGTGCCCGAAGCCTTGTGGAGAAAATCAGCGCGAGCGTCCGCGATACGCGCATGGATGCGCTGAATGCGGGACTTCGCCTTCTTCCAGTTGCTGCTGCCTTTGACCTTGCGGGCCATGCGGCGCTGATACTTCGCCAGCCGCTTTTCATGCTTACGGAACGACGCCAGCGGCGCGATGAAGCTACCGTCCGACATGGTGGCGAAGCGGGCAACGCCCACGTCGATACCGACGGCGGGGCCGTGCGGAACCGGCGTTTCTACTTCGCGCGCCGCGAGGATCGACACGTACCACTTGCCAGCGCGCAGCGACACAGTCGCGCTGCGGACTTCGCCGACAACGTCGCGGCTCTTGCGGAAACGCATGTATCCGAGCTTCGGCAGAAAGACCCGGCCGTTTTCGCGGTCGAGCTTGATCTGCTTTTTGTCCGGGTACGTGAAGCCATCACCCATCCCCTTGCGCTTGAAGCGGGGGAAGTCAGCGCGCTTTTCGAAGAAGTTGACGTATGCGCGCTCAATCGCCTTCAGGGCGCATTGCTGCGTGTGTACCGGGCCATCCTTCAGCCACGGCGTATCGGCCCCATTGCGCCATTCCGTGAGGCGCTTCGCCATCGGCACATAGCCAATAAACTTCTCGCCAGCCTTGTGATTCTCCTGCTGCAACGCCAGCGCCTTGTTGTAGACGAACCGGCACGCGCCTGCGAACTGGCGCATCCTGAGCGCTTGTTCGCCGGTCGGCATGAGTTCGAATTTGAAGGCTTGGAGACGTTGCATAGTGGCCGTAGTATAATTTGGCCTTCAAAACCAGCGCAAGGGGTATTTATGGGCCGTCCACGTAGTACAGACCCTGATTTGAGGCATGGAAGGCACTGCGTATTTTTGATGCACGTGCATTTGGTCTTTGTAACCAGGTACCGGCGCGGCGTCTTCACGAAAGAGATCATCGATGACCTTCGGGTCGTGTTCGCGAGCGTATGTCGCGACTTCGAAGCCGAGCTGGTGGAGTTCGACGGCGAAGATGACCACGTACACCTGCTGGTGAACTACCCGCCAAAGATCGCCGTGTCGGCGCTGGTGAACAGCCTGAAGGGCGTTTCGAGCCGGATGATCCGCCAGAAAAACTACCCGACGATCCGGCGCAAGTTGTGGGGCGGTGCGCTATGGTCGCCGTCATATTTCGCCGGTAGCTGCAGCGGTGCGCCCATCGCGGTTGTGAGGCAGTACATAGAACAGCAGAAGACGCCACACTAGCGCCCTGGAAGGACGCCTCTGGCGTCCGCGCTATCCTTCCCGCCCCTGAAGGGACGGGTTTGACGCGCACTCGATCAATACGTTTATCGATGCGCAGACAGCAGCATGGCGGCAGTACAGCGCGGTGGCGGCTGCTGAGAAAAGTCTGTTCGGTGAGAGTGTCGCAACGGCGATTCGTGTGCCAACGACCAACGAGATCACGGCCGAATTGCGCCGCGTGTACGGGGGGCTCGCTCTGCGCATGGTCGAGCGCGCCCGTAGCCAGTTCGCCAGCGGTAGCGCCCGGCCTGTAGTCAATCTGGCCAGCATGGCAGAGAAGGCAGATTTCGACATCGAGCGATCGCTTGCTCGTGGCGATGTACCTGACTTTGACCGTTTGTGGCTCACCATCGAAGCGCAGTTGGGCACGATCGGCGCTCCCACAGGAGCAGGGCAATGAGCCGAAAAAGCGCGGAGCGGAAACACGACGCGACGGCTGACGATCATCAGCGGGAGCTGGTGAAGTTGATCCGGTCGTTTTCTCATGGTCACCACCTTCACTCAGTCTTTTCGGACTTTGTCGAACTGAGTGCGCTGGCGATCAGCAACAGTGTCGATCGCACACAGTTCGAAGCGCGAGAAAAGCGTTATCTCGATATCGTCGGCAAGTACACGAAAGACGAGGTACAGCGCTTTCCACAGATGCTCGGTCTGCTGACCCTGTCATTCGAACTGCGTGTGCAGGTCACGCGCAAGGCGGGAGAGGTTGGTGCGTCTGCACATTCTGCGGGCCTGACCGACGTCCTGGGCCAGATCTATATGATGCTGGAGCTGGGCAATGACCGCGCCGGCCAGTTCTTCACGCCATATTCTGTTTCGCACATGATGGCGATGATGACCGTTGGCGATGGTGGCGAAGACGTGGGCAATAGTGGGTTCATGCGTGTCCAGGAGCCGGCATGCGGTGCCGGTGGAATGGTGATCGCAACCGCGCATGCTCTCGCTGATGCGGGTCGCAACTATCAGCAGGTTATGCACGCAACCTGCATTGACATTGACCCGTGTTGCGTTCACATGGCCTACGTGCAGTTGTCACTTCTGCATATTCCCGCGATCGTGGTACATGGCAATGCGCTCTCGCTGGACGTGTGGGGCTTGTGGTACACACCCGCTCATGTACTGGGCGGCTGGCGCTGGAAGCTGGAACGCCGCCTCGTCCAGCGAGCGGTGAACCAGCCGACTGCGCCGGAGGTAGTCCACGATGTGGAGGAAATGGCTGCTGATCTGCTTGCACAAAGATCTGAACCATCTGGTGTCGATTTTGCAACCGTTGTCGAGCGTCCGACATTGCAGGCCGCAACAAATGTCGTATCGCCTGCAGCGTCATCGTTGCTGGAGATGTTCGAAGAGTCCGCAAACGCATCGAATGCGTCTGCGATTTTCACGAAGATCGAGCAGCTGGCGCTTTTCTAAGGCTTAACCGGCTGGGCGGCCAGGCTACTGCAACAAGCCCACCCTTACCTGTGCGCTTTTTTTTGTCATAAGCGCCCCGGATTTTTACAGCTTTCCGCTCAATGACCGGGTTTCGAGGCGGTATTGTTCCAGTATCTCTCGCGTCAACGACGCATCGAAACCGCCGGATCTATCCGGCAATCTGTTTTTAAACGCCATCGGGAACCTCTCCCGACAGGGCAGGTTCCCTCTCTGGAGAACCTGCAAATGCAACAACCTACCATCGCCCTGAAGCACATCAGGCTCGGCCGCAATCCGCGTACCTACTTCGATCCGAAGAAGCTCGCGGAACTCACTGAGTCCATCCGGGAGCGCGGTGTCGATACCCCCGTGATTGTTCGTCCGCTCGGTGACGTCGATTTCGAACTCATCGCAGGTGGCCGTCGCTATCGCGCGGCCATGGAGGCACACGGTGAAGACTATCCGATGCCGGTCTCGATCCGGGAGGTTGACGATGTCGAAGCGCGGATTATCGCGTTGACCGAAAACAGCCAGCGTGACGATCTTTCGCCGTCAGAGGAAGCAATTGACGCGGCGGAAATGCTGGGCCTGCACGGTGGCAATCGCGACGTTGTTGCGAAAGTACTGGGCTGGTCACGCTCGACGCTCGACAGCCGTCTCGCATTGATGAACTGCTCACCGGCGGTTCTCGATGCGCTGAACACGCGGCAGATCAACCTCGGTCATGCCGAGTTGCTTGCTGCGCTCTCCAAAGAGAATCAGGACAAGGTGCTCCCCGTGGTTGTTGCGGAAAAGCGCTCGGTCGCTGATGTTCGAAAACTCGTCGAAAGCGTGTCGTGTTCGCTCGGTTCTGCGATCTTTGACAAGTCGGATTGCGCGGGCTGCCCGCACAACTCGTCAACACAGGCGCAGATGTTCGGTGAGGCAATTGGCACCGGCAACTGCACGAACAGAAGCTGTTTCAACGAGAAGACGGAAGTCGCACTCGAAGCCACTGCAGGGACTTTGCGTGAAGAGTTTCCGGTCGTGCGCATCGTGCGCGCCGGCGACAATCACACGCGCATCCAGCTCACCGTTGACGGCCCGCATGGCGTCGGTGTTGAGCAGCAGAAGGCCTGTCACTCGTGCCAGAACTTCGGCGTCGCCGTGAGCGGCTTGCCCGACTCGTTGGGCAAGGTCTATCGCGGTCAGTGCTTCGATACCGTCTGCAACATGAAGAAGGTCGCGGAGCGCCTCCAGGCCGAAAAAGCCGCAACGGCACCTGCCAAGGCGGTCGCTTCCTCAGCGTCCGCAGATAAGGCGGCTGGCAAGCCAGCGTCGAGCACTGCGGGACAGACCGGGGGAACCAACCCGTCGGTCACGGTCGTCGCTGAGTCCGAGAAGATCAAAACCTACCGCGTCGCACTCTGGCGCAAGGCACTTCGCAAGGACATCGGCGCCAACCACGATCTCGCGCGTCAGTACCTGATCGCAATCGTGCTGGCTGGTCACGCGCGGCAGATCAGCGACACGACGTTCCGCGGTATGTGGGAGCGTCTGACCGAGGAGAAGCCGCCCGTGACCGATGTTGGCAAGGCCGCGGCTGCCGTGCAGGCGACGAGCACAGACGTGCAATCGAACCTCATGCTCGCCATGCTGTTTTCCGCGATCGAAGGCATCGACGTCAGCTATCTGACGCAACTGTGCAAACACCACAAACTCGACCTGAAAAAGCACTGGAAACTCTCAAAGGAGTTTCTGGAGCTGATAACCAAGTCGGAAATGATGGTGATCGCCGACGAGCTGGGCCTGCGGGCCGCGCTCGGAGACGGGTTTAAAAAGGTCTTCGGGAAATCGAAGCCGGAAGTGATTGAGGCGCTCCTCGCGGTCGAAGGATTCGACTACGAGGGCAAGCTGCCGAAGGTCCTGAAATTCTGATACACGGCGGGACTCCGGTCCTGCCTCTTGCATTTGTTCACGCCGCCACCGCGCGGCGTTTCTTTTTTTCTCAGGAGTTTCCATGTTCCAGGCAATTGAATCGCTGGTCCGCTCGGCGGGCAAGCTCGCACTGACGTTGAAGATCGACGGCGACAAGATGGTGGTCGTGCTGATGCCGCAGGGTGACTCGAAAGAGGCCGTGCTGCGTCAGCCGCTGATCCTGACGGCGACGCCGGCGGAGCTTGATGAAGGCTTTGTCGCTGCGGTCGGGAGCTACTCGGGCGCGCACAGTTCGCTGGTTGAGCAGGTCGCCGCAACTACGGCGATCCTGCAGGCAGCGGAAAAGACTCAGGTGACCAAAGCCCAGGCCTCCCTCGCAAAGGGTGGAAAGGGCACGGCGAAGCCACAGGCAACTGCGTCAGAGGAAGGTGAAAGCGAGGATGACGACGAGTTGGGCGAAAGCCCTGCCACGTCGACAGCACCGTCACAGGCCGCCGCTGAAGCGAAGCCTGCCGGTACCGATCTGTTTGCCCTGATTAGCTGAGATTCCCATGTCCATTTCCATCACGACCCTGCTGCGCGAGTTTGTCTACAACGGCGTCAGCTTTGTTGATCCCGGTCCGACCTTCTCCCCGGATGAGGTACGCGATCTTTACTCGGCGCAATACCCGGAACTGACCACGGCTGCAATCGAAGGTCCGGAAATCACGGCCGAAACGGCCCGCTACACGTTCAGGCGTGCGGCTGGTGCAAAGGGCTGCGATGCGTAAGCGCGCACTCATGCAATGCGTCGCCGATGAGGCGACGCAGACGTCGACGGAACCGCCCGAAAGGGCGGTTTTTTTTCATGACAAGGAGATCGAGCAATGCTCTTTGATCCTCGGGCAACTGATCCAGAAGTCGCTTCATACGGGACGCAATGGCAACCGGCGCGTCATGCCGCTGCCAGACGTGGACCTGCCAATGGTTTTCTGACGCTTCCTGATGTCGGTGCTGACATTCCGGGGCGGGCGAAGCTGACGCGGCGAACTGACGTGTCAATGGCAGAGCTTGTCGGCAGACATTTCGACGCCGGGTATCTCAGGGCGGCTGACGTGTCTCAATTTACCGGTGCAGGAGACGCGCTCGCGCAGGCACTGTTTGCGTGGGTCGCCCGGCAATGTGGGACCTTCAAACGCCTGAGCTTCTACCCGGTGCTCTTCGATGCGCCTGCCGTGCAGGAACAGGTCATGTATCAGACCGACGCCGCCGACTTCGAGATCACCTCGCCGCTGTATCTGGGCATCGAGACGGCCGAAGACTTTGTATACGTCATCGAGGAGCGGGCGATCGCGTTGCGCCAGGCCCATCCGCGGCTACTCGCAACGGCGCTGATCCTGATCAACCGGGCAGCGTTTCGCACGCTGACCATCCGGACGCCCGATGACTTCATCGGATTGTTTTCCCAGTGGCATTGGGACGGCGATCCGTGGTGCACCGACGATGAGGCAGTTGATCATCTGAAAGAGCGCTTCGGTGACGAGTCGAATGACTACGAGCACTTTCTTCCGTCCGTTGTTCGGGACGCGTTGTGTCCTCCGAGCATGGAAATCGGCCGGTACGACGTTCGACGACATCAGTGGCGCCCGTTCGCGGGCCTCGGTATCCCGGCACTGCGTCGGATCGGCTGGACGCAAACGGGGTGGGTACGCGGGTTGTGTGCGGAGCTCGAGCAGCTTGCGTTACTTCTGGCCAGTGCCGGCAAACGGCACCTGTTCGACTGGTCATTCCGGCCAGAAACGATCTATGCGGCCGCATCCATTGCGGCGAACGACGACCCGCACGTCACAGACGTGCTGGATACGCATTACGAGTATTTCAACAACGGTGGCGATGGATCCCTGTTCCACGGATTCATGGCTCTTGCCGATTCTCCCGCCGACATCCGCAAGCAGTACGCGGACCTGTCGTTGGGCTTTTCCATTCTTCGTCAGGTCGATCGCGTTGCTGCGCTCATTTCCTACGATCCCCAGGAGCGTTCCCAATGAAACACGTTCACCTGTCCACTGGCCACACCGAGGAAATATCGGCGACGGCGGCGATTCTTCTTTACTCAAAGGCGGGGGGCAATCCGGTGTACGCGACGGTTCATCCCGTCGAGAACAACGGGAAGCGCCCAGTTATCGGTGCGGGTCGACCGGTCGAACGCAAGGCCCTGTTCGCAGCAATGGACGCGCTTGCCGAGCGCTGTGCAACCGGTGGCCAGTTTCTTCCTGAAACGGTTCTGTCGGTTGATCAGACTGCTATCACCTGGTGGTGCCGGCCTGCAATGCGTCGTGTCTTCTTTGACTGTGTGGAGCTGGGTCGCGTCAGTGCCGTTGTTCCGCATCCGGGCCTTGTCTTTCAGGCGCGAAGCACGGGGTTTTACGTGTTCGCACTGGACACGGTTGTGCGGCCGACGCCTGAGACGGTGCTGTACGAGCCGCCTTACTTCAACACGTGGGACCGGGGCAGCATCTGCATCGGTTCCGCCCGCGTTCCTGAGCGCATCGATGTTGCGTCGATGAATGGCTGGGAGAGCGGCTTTTTTGATTCCGCGTTCACCCACCCCAATGCGGGTGACAGGCGCGTCAATCACCCTCGAGGCGAGTACGCGTTCTGGAAGGAGATGCTGGCCGGCAAGTACGGCGAGCAATTTCCCCTGGAATGCCTCGTACCCATGAACCGCAGTCTCGGCGATCTGATCGCGGGGCGCTAAGGAATCTGCAAGATGAATGTTCTTGATACGACGTTGCAACAGTCGTTTCCGACCGTGATGGTGCCGCGCAAGGAGCCGGTTGCAGAAATGCAGGCGGCTGGAGAGCGGCTTCTGATGGCTGAGAACGGTGTATTTCTCGAGATCCGGCGCAACTGGATCAGCCTCGTGCGGCAGATCGCACAGTTTCACGTGCGCACTGCCGTGCCCTATGGCCGGGTGGTTGAGTCGACGCGCCTGACGTCTGATCGCATTCCAGTCGACCTGATCGGCCAGTTTGCGTCGATGGCACGGCAGGCCTGTCCCAACGAAACAGGGGCGTGGATTGTCTGGAGTTCCACGACGCAGGCGTTCCGTCTCGCACCTGTTGCCATCATCACGCATGACAGCGGCTCGTTAAAGTATGAGCCGCCGGCGCTTGCCGGTGACGAAGAACTGGTGATGGATTGCCATTCCCATGGGAGGCATCCGGCGTACTTCTCGTCTACGGATAACCAGGACGACCGGCACGACGTGAAGATGGCGTTGGTCATTGGCAACTGTGACCGCTCGAGTCCGAGCATCGCGGCGCGCCTGTGTGCCAAAGGCCTGTTTGAGGAAACGGAACGCGTGCCGCAAGCATGGTACGAGGCAATCTGGGCAGCGGGGGCGAAATGAACGAAATCATTGTTCACAAGCTTCCCGAGCACATGGTGCTCAGACCATGGCGCGTGATCGTGGTAGGGGCGGGCGGTACCGGCAGTGCTGTATTGCCGGCTCTCGCCCGCCTGCACCACGCGATGATCGAACTTGGGCATCCGGGCGGCATCGAGTGCACTGTTTATGACGATGACGTGGTCAGTCAGACGAACGTGGGGCGGCAGGGGTTTTACCCCAACGATGTTGGCAGCTTCAAGGCCTCGCTAATCGTCAACCGGTTAAACATGCTCATGGGCACCAACTGGCGGGCGAACACGCAGCGTCTTAACGGCCGCACGGCGCTGTTCAACGTCGACCTGGTTATCGGCTGCGTTGACACTCGTGCAGCGCGCAAGGCGATCGTCGATGCAATCGGGAATGGCAGCACTTACTACCTCGATTGCGGAAATGACACCGACCGCGGGCAGGTCATCCTCGGGCAGATGATGCCCCCGGGTTCCCGCCAAAAAAGTCGCGGGAGGTTGCCTCACGTCGCCGATCTGTTCCCGGAGCTCGTTGACACGTCGCTCGACGCGGCTGACGAGACGCCTTCCTGCTCCATGGCCGATGCGCTGCGCAAGCAGTCGCTCGTCATTAACTCTGCCATTTCGGTGCAGGCGTTCAATCTGCTCTGGACGCTATACCGGACTGGCACGCTGAAGTATTCGGGCGTGTTCGTGAATCTCACTACGGGACGAACGAACCCGATTCCGGTTGACCCTGCTGCATGGAAGCGCTTCGGATACGAAGCGCCACCACCAAAGGAAAAGAGCACTCGCAAGAGTCGGAAATCCACGGCTGCAGCATGACCGCGCCGCTTCCTATAGCAGGGAGCGGCGTTTTTGTTTGTCGAACGGAAATCGGTTCGGCGTCTTACCTCGAGATTCAAATGTCGAAGAAGTGGTTTGACCGTGTCGCGAAGCTTGCGTTACTGGCCGTGTTGACCTTGCTGTACGGCGTCTTGCCGATGTTCGCCTTTGGCTGGCTGCTCGCCAGCATTGCACGGCATCCGGAAGTCGTTACTGCGTTGAAAAACGAGTGCGCCTATCGCTACCCGATGTGGTGGCTCGGCGGAGCAAAGTGGGTTGTGCTCTGGTTTAGCCTTGTGGCCGCTGGTTCGCTCTTTTGCGGTATCGAGCGGGTGGCTCGTGAATTCGCTCGCCACGCGGAACCGGCTTTCATACCCCGCGTGCGTGAAGGAGTTATCACCTACACCCTCAAGCCGTTCTTTTCGGCACTGGCCTTTATCGATGGCCTTGTGGTGGATGACCTGCGCCTTTATATGGTGGTCTTTGCCATGGGACTTGTGCTTTCTTTCTGGTCCCTGCACCCGCTGAAGTCGAGCGAGTCGTAAAAGGTAGCGGCGCCGTCGTGTGTTGACGGCGCTTTATCTGACGTTGCCATGCGGATAGTCGCTTTGTGGTTGCGGCCATTGCCGTGTTCATTTGATCCAGCGCCGCCCCTCAAACGGGCGGCGTTTTTTTGCCCGCGGATTCCACGCCGTTATCGTGCAGTATCCTCGTCGGCGAATACCCTGGCGACCAGCCTTCCGAAATCTCCGGCCGCAATGGCGTCGTCAGATGTCAGCAAGTCATCATTCGGAGGTATCTTCGCCTCGACCGAAAGCGCGGTGAGGAGCTGCGCAGGCCATCGGGCGGCAAGCCCAATGTCCGCAAGTGTTTCTTCCAGGATTTCGCGCATTAGCTGCCGGGTCAGCAGCGCATGGGACGCGTGGTGCCGCTCGGCAATGACGCGCACTACGCGCTCGACGTCGGCCCGGAATATGGCGTGGCCGCGTCGGATGGCAAGTTCCTCTTCGGTGATCATGCTGATGAATGGTTCAGACTGTGGGAATTAGATTGTAATCCGGTCGCATGATCTTGCCCGAAACCGGGTTGCGTCGGAGGTACCGAGGGAAACACGTAGCAATTCCTCGAGCATTCCAGCGAAGTTGCCGCGGCATCGTCAGTAGACTTTCCCTATTCCCTGCGCCTCAGGCGCATCGACCTACGCTCACCGGCTCTGCTGGTGTGCCGATATTCTCAGCCGATTCATGATCGGCCCTATGTCAGACAGGTCATCGTCTGTTTTTTTACCCTGTTGGGAGCCACTTCCCAACGGGAAACGGCTCCCTATTTTTTTGGAGTCGTCCCATGACCAACGCGGTCAAGTCCATTGTTGTCAAGGTTTCAGAGTTGAACGGCTTTAAAGCGATTCAGCGTGTTTTCGCGCAGGACGTCGAAGCAAGTCCTCCGCAAAGTTACCCCGGCACAATCAGCTGCGTCTGGAGTAACAGCACGGCAGACATCAAGTGGGATTTCGATCTGCCCTTCGAAGCCGAGAAGCACCTCGTTCGTAGCGGAAGCGTCGAGCTGCATCATCTCCTGCGCCAACCGGCGTAACGAATTCACAGCCTTTTATTTCTACCCCTGTTGGGAGCTCTTCCCACCAGGGAACGGCTCCCATTTCTATTCGGAGCTGTTCCATGTCGTTCTTCAACAAGGTTGGGAAGTCGTTTGATCGCAAGCTTGTGTCGATTACGCTGCGTACCCCGGAAGTCATGCTGGAGGTGGCCGATTCATCCACACGTCGGGCTGTTGCCGTGACCTTCCGTAAGCGTCGCGGCCGTTCCGACATGTCGGGTGGCCGTGACAACGCAGTGGCGCTCGAGCAGCTTGGGTCGTGCGATGGCTATGACTCACTGCTAAACGGTCTGCGGCTTGCCGCAGGTCTGAATAGCGATCGCCGCTAGGAGCCGCCATGGAAATCGTCGATGTGTTTGTCGAGTATCCGAGTGGCATGAGCATCTCCGATTCCGCGTCGTATGCGCGCGGCTTCAATCAGGTTTGCATCTCCGAGCGTCTGGCTGCGGTGTTGCGGGAGTTCAGCGTCACCGAAGCGCCGCCCGAGGTCACGGCGACGATAGAAGGCGTACCGGTCGTGCTTCATCAGCGTACCGATGAGTGCTTTTCGGTCGAATTTTCGACGGATGAGCAGCCCAAACAGCGTCCTGGCTTCCTGCTGAGACTGATCGGCCATGAATGGACGGAGGATCAGCGGCAGCAGTTTGGGCGATATGCCCACACGTTATCCGCGGCATCGATCGTAGGTGCGGTTGGCTACTGGCACTCTACGCAAGTCTGGACCGCAACAACGGTGTTCAACATAGCCATGCTGGTTGTCTTCTTCGTGATACTATTTTTAGCAGGCATGGATTCCATGAACGGAGAATGAGCATGGGTTTCGGACTTTTTGTTCTGGCGATCGGCGTGGTCGTTTGCGGGTATGGTAGCTACATGAGCAACCTCGGTCGCAAGGCTGATCGCGAGCGCCGTCATACTCGCGTTTCGCGCTAGGTGGCAGCATGGGCTTCAGTTTCTTCGCATTGGGCGTGGCAATTGTCCTGTCCGCTCTCGGGCTGGTGATGGACCGCAATGGTCGGAAAGCCGATCGCGCCCGTCGCAGGATTTCGTAAGTCGGATATTGCACAGCCGGTCAAACGACCAGCACTCTCACACTAAGCCGCACCTTCGGGTGCGGCTTTTTTATTTCTGGAACTTCTCATGTCTGAAACCTCTCATGTCTGAAACTATTGATCTACCGGCGGCCCTGTCGGCTGCGCCGTTTCACCCGGAAGGCAAGACGGTCGCCGAAGTCGTCGATCACGTGTCCCGCGTCCTTCGCAAGACGGAAAGCGAACCGGAGTGGGTGACGCACGCGAACTTCATCGATGCAGATTGTCCCGACCGGTTCGGTCTGGGGCCTTCTGCACCCTGGCCCGACGAGCAATCAAACCGCCGTTTGGGCCTGTCGGTCGAGCGAGGAAATTCGGAAGGCTGGATTATCCGTGTCGACTCGATAGAGTTGGTCTGTAACGACGATGCCGGATTCTGGAAAAGCGTCCCCCTTCTGCGGATCAAGACGTTGTCCCGCTCGCAGGCGTGGGCGGTAGCTGCCGTGGTGTCGCGTCTGCTGGATATCGATTAAACAGTATTTCCTTTCCCTTATGGGGCAATCGCCCCGATGGGCGGTTGCCCCGTTTTCAATTGAGGCAATTATTCATGTACACCCTTTCCTTACCTGGCGATGCCGTCGAACTGACGGCGCTCATCGAAGTATTCCAGCAGCTCTTCCGGCACGATGCCCGGCTCAGTGCACACGCGACGATCGACGTGCGCTTGTTACGCGACGGTGTCGAATTAAATGTGACGCGCTACAACGGGGTGCGTGACACCGTGCTCGCGGACTATCACGAGCGTGCGAATCCGTTTCGCTTTGACCTGCAATGGGCGGAGGCGCTACTGGAGTGCTTGGCGCTTCGCGGCAGCATGGCCGTGAAGAAATTGCGCACGCTCACATCAGTCTCGCACCTCGGGAAGAGCCTGCCAAGCGCGGAGAGCGTCGACGGCGTCATCGCGGCGCTAGAAGCGGTGCCCGATGATGCGACGTTTGCAAAGGTCGACGACGCGCTTTTTTGCGGCCGGACTGCTTGGTCCGTTACCGTTGCCGGCGTCGTACGAGAAGCCCGTTGACGTCGGCGCGCCCGTCTCGTCGTTTGCTGCGCCTGCGGCAACTGAATGCGGACACACGCCGGGAAAAAGCGCTCACTCGCGCTGATTTGGATCTGGCTGAAGGCCGCGTTGGTCATCGGCGGCATGCGCTGGACCGCGCGACGGCGTTGCTATCGCATGGTCGTGAGACGTTCGAATGGTTCGGACTCGCGACGTGGCGGCCTTGCTCTCCATTCTCGATTCGCCGGACGACTGAAAATTAAATTCCAAACCGGTCGTCCACGAGTTCCCCGGTGTGAAATTGCGTGGTCTGAAGGCAGCAGCCAGAATGCGTGCAATTTTCGCAATGTGCGGGATGGACGAGCCTGCGCAGGCGGCATGAGAAGCCGCTGATCTTGCGCGGTGCGCAACTGATGTGTCGCGAAATGGAATTCGTGGGACTGGCGCGCGATCAGCTGAACTCGAAAGCACGGAATTAACTGGACTGCCGGGAAAGCGCGGAAATCGAACGACTGCCGCGCGGCGCAGTTGACTCCCGGCAATGTGCCGATGACGATTTGTTGAGAGAGGGTGGGAGGGGCTTGCCGACTCTCTCCGGTCATACGCGGCTACCGCTGGTGCGACGGTCGCTTGCAAAGTCCAACGGACATTTGCTCACGATAAGTCTTCCGTCCAAGTGGTCGTCGGCGAAGACGTAAAGCGTTGATGGAGCGACGTCCGCATTGCCGACGTACGCTTGATTCACCGTCACGTTGCAAAAAACGGAAGCGCGGTTCGTCATCCTCGTGAAGGGGAGTTTTTTGGCCGCCAACGCAGTTGCTTAAGCGGGACCTGACAGGTGCTAACGGTCGCACCAGTCGCTGGAATACGCAACGCCGGATCAGATCTATCGTCCCGGTATCGGTGGCCGTGCGCTGATCGTCGATAAATATGGATACACGGCTAAGGGACGGTAAAGGAAAGCAGGACGGGGCAGCGCCGTGCAGCTGCGCAATCGGGCGGGATTGCAGCTTACGGCACCCAGTAAAGTGTCCTGACCGATGGGTCCACTTTAAACATCCGACAGCGTTGCGCTATGGAGGTACACGATGGCTCGCCCAAATGAAGCTCACCCCTTACCAGGCAGTGAACGTCCCCAAATTAAGGGTTCCACGCTGGTTGGCGGCGTAGAAGCGGACGAACATATGACGGTTGCCGTGATTGTCCGACAGAAGCCGGGCAGCGCCGAGGTGCCTGATCTTGAGCACTGGCAGAGTACTCCGCCGGACAAGCGAGTCTACTTGTCGCAAGAAGAATTTTTTGAGCGGCATGGGGCTGTTAAGGAAGAGGTCGATCGGGTTGCGGACTATTTGAAAGAGCGGGGCCTGCGGATCGTGGAGCAGCACGCCGGGCGGCGGCGCATTGTCGCGGACGGCACGACAGAGCAAATGAACGGGGCTTTCGGCGTGACGCTGAACCGGTACCGGGCGCCGGAGAGGACGGAGGAGCCCGCGCATCCGCCGCGCAAGGAAGGAGAGGGGCGTCCATTTGGTGACCATCGCGAGATGGGCGCGCAGGAGTATCGTGGGTTCGAGGGGCTCGTGCATCTGCCTGCCAATCTGGTGGAACTGGTGGAAGCGGTGATCGGCCTGGACAATCGCAAGTTGGGAAAGCCGGCGGGGACGGGCACGGGGGATCCTCCCGGAGCGGCTTACTTGACACCTTTGCAGATCGCGCGGGATTACACTTTTCCGACCAACAGTGCTGCGGGTCAGACGATCGGAATTTTCGAGGATGCGTCCAACAATGCGGCGTATCTGGCAAGCGATGTCACTTCGTTCCTGGCCGGACTGGGAGGGTTGCCGGCGCCGGTCCTTACCGATATCGGGCTATTGGGTTATACCAATAACCCGACGCACGCAAACCTGATCAGCGGCGGCGGATTCGAGTGCAACATTGATGTTTCGATTGCCGCGGCCGCTGGTCGGGGGGCGAACATTAACGTTTATTTCACCGACGACAGCGAACTGGGATGGGACACGTTCTTCGACCGGGCGACTTTCCCACCGGTAGGCGATCATCCGCCTTCGGTATTGACGGCGAGCTGGGTACCCCAAGCGAGTGACGACAAGGGTTCGATTGGTGATCACACCATCGCGGGCACTTTTTCAAACAATTTGCACGCGAAGCTGAAAACCGCGGCCGCTCGCGGCATTACGGTGTTTATGGCGATCGGCGACTGGGGGTCGGACAACACGGTGGTCGACGGGAAGTGCCACATCAGCTACCCGAACGGTGATCCGTTCGTGACAGCCTGCGGCGGAACGATTTTGGGCTCCGCTAATCCAGCGCCGCCTCCGGCGTTGTACGAATACACCTGGAGCGATGGCAATGTTCTGACTTCACCGTTCCAGGGCTGGTCAAAGCCGCCAAACAGTGTCTACTACGAGGCGACTGGCGGCGGAGTGAGCGATCAATTTCCGCGTCCTCCATATCAGGTTCATGCGGGGGTTCTGCCGATCTCAAAGAACGACGGCGGAGTCCGGCGGGGCGTTCCCGACGTGGCCGGCATGGTGGCGATGACGGGGTTTTTTATTAACGGTGTCGGGCCTCAGAGTGGATACGGAACCAGTGCGGTCGCGCCGCTGTATGCGGGCCTCATCGCGACGATCAATGCGCTTCTGGGTCGGAACACGGGACTCCTGAATCCGACGCTGTACACGTACGGACCGCGGATCTGTTACGACATCCGCTTTGGCAACAACGATTCGGGCCGCGTGCCAGATTCGCCGTTCTACACGGCGGCGGTGGGCTGGGATGCGGTCACGGGATGGGGCAGCATCAACGGGCGGCGGTTGCTGGCAGGCATCGCTCCGGCGGCGATCGTGGTGACGATGGTGGAGGACAACGGCGAATTCGGTGATGTGTGCGTGGGCAAGAGCGCGGACCGGGTGCTGACGATCAACAATTCGGGATTCGCGGAGCTGCTGATCTGGAGCATTACTTCATCGAACGGGGAATTCGCAATTCCGAACGTCGCGTTGTACCCGCTGGCGGTGGCGCCGGGTGAGTCTATCGAGGTTCCGATCCGGTTCAAATCGACCGCAGGCGGCTTGGCGACTGCGACCATCACGATTTTCAGCAATGATTTGTTCAGCCCGGAGACGGTCATCGTCAGCGGGACGGGAACGGTACCGCGACTGGTGGTGGGTATCGCCGATTCGGGAAATCTCGGCGACGTTTGCCGGGGCTCATTCCGGGACGAGCCGCTGGTGTTGAACAACGCAGGGCCGTGCCCGCTATTGATCAACAACATCACTTCTTCGTCGGCGGATTTTCTTCCGCCGCAGATTTTGTCGTATCCGATCATGGTTGCGGCGGGGGCGTCGGTAAATCTTCCGATCCGGTTCCAGCCGACGGCGCTGGGGGCTGCTGCGGGCACGATCACGGTGCTGAGTAACGCGGGAGCACAAGCCATTGAGGTGTCCGGGAACGCGCCGGCGGGCAAGCTGGTGGTTACTGGATCGAACTATTTCGGGGCGGTGAAGGCTTGCTGCACCGAAGAGCGGACACTTTCGATTTGCAACACCGGCGATTGCGAGCTGTTCGTTTCGGGCGTGTCCTTCAAGCACAAGAACAAGCACTGGAAGCTGATCAACAATCCGTTCCCGGCGACGCTGCGTCCGGGGTCGTGCTTGGCGCTGGTGATCCGATACAAGGCGACGGAGCGTTATCCGCGGCCGTGCGAGCTGATCATTACCAGCGACGATCCGACGCAACCGGTGAAAGTGATCGAGCTGCTGGCAGCGACGATCTGGGGCGATTGCGGATGCGGCAACGGCTGCAGTTGTGACAAGTGCAAACCTTGGGGCAATTGCGATCTGCGCCGCTGCGATCCGTGCGGACACGAAAACGGCTACGAGGACGACGACGAGGAGGTGAACAGCCTCGCCTTGAACTCAGGGGGTTAGGTTTCGTCGCATGCAGCGCCGGCATCGACCCGATACACAGGGCTGCAACGAGTTGGCGTCAAGGCGGGGAATAGTCGCATACTTACGTAAATGCGTAAGTCGTGCGGACGCAATAGCAAGTCTGATGATGCAAAGGATTGCTCATAGACTAGTGAAAGCGATCAATCACCTTCGGATAAAGAGGGCTTTGATGCTGATGAACGTTGATGGTACTGTCGTCGTCCTGGTTGACTTTCAGGAGCGTTTGATACCGGCAATCGACCGGGGCGACGAGATGGTCAGGGAGGCCATCCGGCTCGCCCATATTGCGCGGATACTCACGGTTCCAGTATTCGGAACGGAGCAAAATCCGCGACATCTCGGACCGAACCTACTTGACGTGAAAAATCTATGCTCGCGAACGCTCGTAAAAAACACATTCGACGCCTGCGGCGGAGGACTGGTTGAAATGTTGCCAACCGGTTCACGGAATGTGGTGCTCGCAGGATGTGAGTCGCATGTTTGTGTTCTTCAGACAGCGTTTGGCCTGCTCGAAAGAGGCATCGGAGTGACAGTTGTGCGCAACGCGGTGGGTTCACGAAGGAGTACTGATCTAGCGGCCGCGATGGAGCGATTTGATCGTGCAGGGGTACAGTTGCCAACCGTCGAGATGATCGCCTTTGAATGGCTACGTTCAAGCGAACATGCGAATTTCCGCGAGATACTCAAATTGATCAAATAGCGGGACTTCCATCCCAATTTTTAATACATACAAGACAGTCGCCGAGCATCAATCCCTTCTCGGTATCATCACACCGAGAGACATCGGATGCACGGTCAACGGACACTTGCCAAGAAAGCGCGATAGGCGGATGTTGTCCCCCGACGCAAGCTTCAATCTACGTAGTCTGTCTCGATTCGGGCATGGTGAGTGATTCGAATGCATAGGGATATTCGTGACGAAACCAATCTTTGACCTGATCGTGGTTGAGCGCAAAGAATTCGCGCGATCGAGGTATCAGAACAAAACCAAAAGCGAGTAGAAAAGTGGCGAGACCGAAGCATGTATAGACCTTGCCAACCGCCCAATGCGTGAGTGCCGCGCCTGCGATCATCGGTCCAAGAATTCCCGCGATCTGCGTGGTCATCATGCTGGCAGCGAGAATGCGCACGCGGAAATTCTGCGGGATAGCCAAAGAGCGGTGAGTCGCGCCAACGAGTCCCATCGATGCATTGGCGAAACCCACACATGTAAGCGTTAATGCGAGAACGATGGGTGAGTGGGCCCAGCCCGAAGCGGCCAGTGCTAGCCCTTCACACATAGCGGCCCCCACCCGGACGTTGAATCGACCGAAACGACGGACTAGTACATCGGAACCACGAAAGCTTCCGAGTAGTAAACCTACGGATAAGGCTGCTTCGCAAACACCTAGCCAGAGACCCGACAGCCCGAGCGATTGAACTTTGAGCGGGATCAGCATGCCGACTGCGGGGCCTTGGAATATCCAAACGAGGAAGTTTACAAGCGTCCAGCCGCGCTCCAACGGGACTATCCATTTGGCATTCAGCCCGGCGCGCAGGTCCTTCCACCAACGGGCTAAACCTCGATGGTGTTCGCGATGCTGAAATTGGGATGGAAGCTGCAAGGTCACGTAAGCAGCGACGCCGAGCAGTATGCCGTTCATCCAAAATGTTGCAGCGATACCACCCACAGCCAGTGTCGCGCCAGCCAGTGCTGGACCTAAGGCACGGCCGGCCGCTTGCGTCGATTTACGAAGACGAAGCGCTTCGGCCAAACGATTCGCCGGAACGAGTTCGGCCGAAATGGTGGAGCTGGCCGGATCGATGAAAGCTTTCGCTATAACAGTGACCATGCCTATGCAGATGACGAGCATAAGTGGGTAGCCGGACAACGAGGCGAGCGTCGCGAGGGTAAAGGCGACAACCATCAGGGTGCATAAACCCCATGTAATCTGCAGTCTCTTTGAGTAGCGATCCCCGAGTGGCGAAAGTAGTGGCATTGCGAATATCGTGGTGATGGCAATGCTTGCGCTGTATACCGCCAAGTCATGTGCGCCGCCCCGGTGAACGATCCACCAAGGGAGCGTGATATAGCCAACCATTTCTGCCAGGATCCTCATCAGATCGCTGAGAAGCAGACTGGCAAGAGGGACGCCGATTGAGCACACACGAACTTTCATTCCGCGAAACACTGCCTTCCCCCTGTTGAGTGCGATGATGCTACCTCAACATTTTTGTCGCCGTTTAGATGCACGGCTCCAGAGGCCGACGTTTCAATAGTGGACGCCGCACACGGCCGATTTGCGACTGGCAACGCTTCGGGCAGAGGTTGTCAGCAATTCACGGAGGTCTGCCGACTGGCCGTTCGTGGCCGAGACCGGGCCGATGGCAAACGCACCAAATCGACCCACTGCGGTCACCTGCCCGGAGTTGCGGATGGGGCCACATCGCTCAGGCTGCAGACAACGAGATGGCCGAACAGGCGGATCCGGTGCGACGCGGCTCCGTGCGATCTCCCGCATGCGCATCGACGTGCGCGAACGGGTTCGCGGTCCTCATTCTTGGCTCATTCTTTGCCTTTACCATTTATTCCATCGACGAGCCACGTTTCTTCAGGATCCGACTGACAGCGTGAAGCCGGCTTCTTGGTGCCCGTCGACGCTGCCGTTGCGACACCCTTCTTGGTGCGCAGCGCCACACTCACGAGTCACGGGAGAAACCTCATGTTTGCATACCTACTGGGAAAGCTTGACAACTGGTTTGAGCGCGCCCAGCAGCGCAGTCTCGATAGCTATCTTGCGACATCGTCCGACCTCCAGGAACTCGAGCGACGCATGCGCTCTACGGAAAGAAACGGCTATCCCACCTAGATCAAGTGAATTGACGTGCTCTCAGCGGCTCAAAGAAACCATGATGAAAATCGACCCAACATTCCGAACCACCTCTCGCCCAGTGAAACCGGGGCGTCGCACCGGCGCTCACGAATTGGCCGCAACGATGCCGTTTCACGAAACCGCACGAAGCTTGGCCTGCGCATCAGGCCAATTGCTCAGACGGATACGCGCAATCCCGGCCCGCTTCCTGTTGGGCCGCCGTCGCCACGACGCGGGCGTGTGTGACCTCGAGCGGCGCATGTTCGAACTGGAAACGCACAAGATTTCGATACGTTATCTTGGCGGCTTTCCGCGTTGAGGCTGACCGCACAGAGTAACGCCTCAGTGCCTGGCTTCCTCGCGGCTCGTGATCCAGATATGCAACGCTTAGTGAATTCTAAAACACCTTTATTGCTTCTGGACGACCGCGCGCACAGGTGGTAGCGTCATTCACGCCGGACAGTGCCTGCTTGTGATACCCCAGACGCTAAGCGGACAGATCAAGCTGCTCGAAGCGCCGCTGGGCTGCCGGTTGTCCGGATGATAGCGACAGGAGACGCAATGAACGCTACCACCTTGAATGCCCATCTTCCCAGCGGTACGGGCTCTTTGTCCGCGTGATGGCCGCGCTGGCCGGACTGCTGTTGCGCCTGGACATCGGTGTAATTTCAGGCGCGCTACCCTTTCACCCGTCAATCGGTACCCGGATCGACACGTTCGAGCCGCGCAGAGACCAGATCAACAACCTGACGCACGCCAGACTCTCCTATTTGCACGCGACGGGGGGCGCTGGGGACGACTCTCAACGAACCGCCACTACGGCAAGTTCCTTATCTTCTCGCACAGCATCGTGTAGAAGGAATCCGCATCAACCTCGTTGATCCACTTTGCGTTGATCGTGCGTCCGGTGCGGCCAGTCCAGTCCACGACGGTTTCACCCAGTGTCCATTTACCTGCCGTTTCGATAACGACGTTGACTGCACGGCCTCCAAATAGCGAGGGATCTATCAGATAACCGATAGTGAGTGGGTCGTACATCGGCGCCTCAGCGAGGCCCCGCCGCCGTACATTGAATGCCAGAATCGCCTCCATGAGGTCCGCAACCACGTTGCCACAACGATTGCCGATTGCCCGGATCGGCGCGATCCGGGCGGGCGTGATGGGGGCGTTCACCGCGGCGTCGCGCGGGAGAACGACAATCGGCACATCACTCGAAAAGACGATCTCCGCGGCGTCAGGATCGACATACAGGTTGAACTCGGCCACGGGCGTAGCATTGCCGCGCTGAAAGTAGGCTCCGCCCATCAGCACGATTTCGCGAACGCTGGCGCAGATCTGCGGTGCTTGTAAAAGCGCGGTGGCGATATTCGTGAGTGGGCCGATTGCACAGATCGTCACGCTCGCGGGCACCGCCGCACTGAGCATTTCGACTAGCCAGTCCACTGCATGTTGGCCAGCTACCGGTGCCAGCGGCTCATGCAACTCGAGCCCTTCCAGGCCGCTTTCGCCGTGTACGTCGGCAGCAGTGAACGGTTCGCGAGCCAGCGGGCGCGAGCAGCCAGCGTAGACGGGAAGCGTTGCCGTCTTGCCGGCCCAGTCCCGCACGATGCACGCGTTTCGCTGCGTGATCTCGACGGGCACATTCCCGGACACGGTGGTAATGGCCCGTACGTCGAGCGCTTCGTGTGCGCCCAGTGCGAGGAGGATGGCGATGGCGTCATCCTGGCCTGGATCGCAATCGATGACGATGGTTTGTCGCGAGGTGTTTGAATGGTCCATGGGAGATCGCTCTTCACGAATTCAGGGTTTTACCCGGAGCGCCTGATTCAGCCGGCTTCCGACGATCAACCCGATGTCATATGCGCTTTCGAGCGCTCGAAAAATGTCTTCTACGCAGACGGAATACCGCAGTTCTGGCTGTGTCGTGATGTGAGAAAACGATTCGATACCGAAGCAGTCGTTGGCAATTTCGGTCAATGTAGTCAAGCGTTCGTTGCTAAGCGAATTCATATGAAGCCTCGTATTGCAGGAGTATCCGATTGCCGCGCTCTATTCAGAGAGGGTGAACGGCGCGCTCGGCAACTCTAATTTTTCCATTGGTAAATTGTAAAAGCATTGGTGGGGCCGATATGGCCCATGAACAACGCGCGAGCCATCCTTGATGGTCGCTCGTTCCTGTCCTCAGAAATTGCTAATTTTGATGGGCCATGATGAATCCCGAAAGCACCCCAATCGCTTTGACCCGACACCGAAACAACGACGAACGGGACATCACGCCCAAACTTCGTAGCGTACCGACGGCGTATGTGAGTCGCTGTTTCTTTACGTTCACCTTCGAAAAACTGGAGAAAGCGCTTTGCGTCAGAAAGCTTCAATACGGATTCTCTTCGTCGCGCTCGCAGGCACCGTAGCCTATGTTGCCGCGCCCGCATCGTATGCTCAACCCGCGCCGGTTGTTTCCTCCGGCACGCCAGCCGACAGGGCAGCGTTGCCTTCCGCACCGGGGCCGGGCGAGCGGCCTGCCACGCGTCTCGGTGCTATGCCGCCGCCTGCCCCGGGTCCGGATGTTCCGCCGCCTGCCATGCGTCTTGGCGCTCTACCGCCACCGCCCGCGAGCCGTCCGCAGCGTCCACCTCCGCCGCCTCGCCATGAACACCGGCCACCTCCGCCTGCACGGCATGATTACGCGTGGCACGATGGTCACTGGCGGTGGCGCAACAGCGCCTATGTCTGGACACCGGGGCGCTGGGTCGTTGCGCGTCCTGGCTGGCGCTGGATTCCCGGTCGATGGGCTCATTCGCCTACGGGCTGGAACTACATCGAGGGCCAGTGGGCGCGTTGAGTCGCGATCTGTCGCGCGGGGTGCAAACGCAATGTCTTCGTCTACCCGCGATTCGAGGCGCGTCGGATCCATGTCACGCCATGGAGCCGACGAGCGCCGCCAGTTCACACTGTCTGCTGATCCCCAGCTTGACGAACGCACGCTTTTTGTACGTTATCACGCTGGTCGGAGCCACGCCGAGGAGGGCAGCGATTGTGCGCGCTGTCTCTCCGCGGGCGAGCAATCTGGCCACAGCCCGCTCGCGGGCAGATAGAACCGTCTTCCATGCATGCTCGACATATTGCGGCGCGGTTCGATTGGCGTATAGCCGGATATGAATCTCGGCGAGCGCCGCAAGTACCTCTGCAATGCTGGATATCGCGTACTTGTCGGCAGCGGCGAATCGTCGGCTTTCTGCGCTTCTGTAAAGGCCGAGCATCACGGTGCTTTCGCCGCGCGAGGACACGACAAAAAGCCGCTCCGCCATCCGATGAGCGCCGCCAATGGTTCTTTCTGCACACATGCCAGTCGAATCGAGCAACGCCACCGGCGTGTCCCGCGCGAGGCCGGTGGGCGGCGCGTGTTCACATCCCTTCAATGCTGCGAGCCGATCGGTGCAGCAAGACGCCTCGATCGCGTCGTCGAGCGTCTGACACACGAGTTGTGACGAGGAACCCCACACCAGCGTGCCGCTTCGAGCGACCTCCACGAGAAGGCAATGATCGACGGAGACAGACTCATTCACGGTCGAAAGCAACACGCTGAGGAAACCGTCAGATCCTGCTGCTCGCAGATTTTCGGCAAAGCGGCTGCACGCCAGCGGGTTCATGTGCGTAGCGCCACGGTCTGTGCCGGGAACCACGTCGTAAACTTCATCGCTGCGACGATGGCTATCACGGTCAACGCGATGCCGGCACCGTGAGGCAGCGTCGGGACATAAGCCATCAACACATCTGCGAGCGCCAATGTGGCAAATGCAACCGCCCATGCAACGCTGATGACATAGTTGACGCGAAGAAAGCGCGGGGTATCCCATTGCTCACGACTAACCGATTCGCGCGCGTACTGCAGCGTGAACGGTTGCCGCAAGGCGATCGATGTCAGCACGACTAACGCCAGGCCTGCGTCGACGCGCAGGCGCACAGCCGCGATGGACCATTGCACATCGTTGACCAGTGCGTAAGCGGTAAGTGATGCGAAGAGCAGTGTAGTGCCGATATCTAGAAGTTTCACTTTCCGGTTCGGGCTGACCGCGTCGTGCAACAGCATGAGTGCAGCCACCGCTTCGCCGGCGCCGAGGCCAAACGGCACGCCGAACAGGCGTTCGATAATCACAAACGCGGCAAATGGGGAAAATGCCCATAACAAATTCATCAGAACTCCTTTGTTGGTCAATCGATGGTGCACGTCTACGACGGCGCGCTTGAACGCAGCGCCGGCTACATGCAGGTCGTCGGCTATACCCCGTTTTCCCGGCCCGAAGGTGCTAATTGCTCGAGTCAGAACAGGCAGCGGTTAGAGGGCGATCGAATGCATTAATCTTTCCAATGGAAAAATTATGACGAGAAGGCGACCGGTGGTCAAGCTATCTTTCCATTGTAAAAATTTATCGCTTTCGAGCGGACGATGGATTGACGCCGGTGGGCGCAGTCGTGCGGCCTTTATGCGTGCCGGATCAACTGGCAGGCTTGCAGTTGTATGGCCTCTACGCCGGCGTTTGCGTACACGAGCAAGCATCCGGGCACGGCGTTACGCGTTCCCCAACGTGCCGAGCCCGGTGCAGATGGCGCAGCTGGACACGAAGTGCTAATTGGGCGCGCTCGCATATCGAATCGGCGTCGTAAACCTACAGTTCAACTACGGATACAGCCAGGTTTGCGCCGCATCGGACAGGTCGTCGGCCACCCTGCTTGGCACCGCTAACTCGTTTGGTGTGATGGAGCCTGGCGCTACGATCCTTGCAACGGCGTCAGACACCATTGAGACCGCTGCGACCGAGCGCGACGTGCGTGGCGTACACGAAAACGAGTTGGACTTCCAGGCCAGCAACGACCATTTCATCTCGAAGCGCACGAGCCGCTACATGCGCGCCGGCTATATCGCGAACAACGGGAGTTCGACTGAGAGCTGGCCGCTGGTGACCGTGTCCGAGCCGGCACGAAGCGGGTCATGGCGACAATACGCATGACTCATTGCCTTTGAGGGTGCGTGAATGTCGAATTGAAGTTACGGGCGTGCTGGCACTCGCACCGCGTTTGGTAGCGTGCTTCGCCCGCTAATCATGCGCGCGTCAGTCAGCCTGCGAGTCTCATCTTCCGTTACGAAAGCGTGCGCGGCGCAATTCAGTTGCCGCCTTCATTCAAAGTGACAGTCCAGCCAATGCCACGGACAGTGCGTATGACGGATTGGCCAAACTTCTTGCGGATGGAATAGACCAGCACGTCGATCGCGTTGCCTTCGATCTCTTTGCGCCAGCCGTAGAGTCGATCTTCCAGCCGATTGCGCGACAGAATCGTACCGGGGCGCTCGAAGAACGCCAGCATGAGGGCGAACTCTCGTGCGGTCAAGGTCAACTGGATGCCGTTGCAACTGAGCGTGCGTTTGTCGAGATCGAGACAGAGGGCGTCGTCACCGAGCCGCGATGCCGCATAGCCAGCTTTTCGCCGCGTTACGGCGCGGAGTCGGGCGAGGAGTTCTGAAACCTCAAACGGTTTGAGAACATAGTCGTCGGCACCGAGATCCAGCCCGCAAACTCGGGATTCCACGTCATCGCGCGCGGTCAATATTAATAAGGGAACTTCCTTGCCACTCGCGCGTGCGGACCTGAGTACCTCGAGACCGTTCATACCCGGCAGACTGAGATCTAGTAGAACTGCAGTGTATTCGCCGGCGTCGATTGCAGCGCGGCCGGACACGCCGTCGCGCACCCATTCGACGCCATAACCGGCGTCGGTCAGGGCGCGTAACAAACTCTGACCGATCGGAAGATCATCTTCAACCAGTAACAATCGCATGATGTGGTGTGCTAGCACACTCGCGTGGAATTAGCGCGCCGCATCGATGGCCGCGGCGCGCATTTCGGCGCGCGCCTGTTGCAGCAGATCGATTGCGCGGGAGGCATGGCCCTGCATGTCGTAGCCGTTAGCGTGCTGCGCGTCGCGCATTCGGGCGATCGCTTCCTGGGCCGCATTGTCGGCAGCCGTAATGTTAGGGTGACGTGCCAGGTCACCAGCAAACGCCGAGGCCGTCGCGGCCACAAGAATCAATGCGGCAATCGCCGTGATCAGTTTCTTAACCAAGTCGATATCTCCACGAATGAAAGTGTTGGATCCTGCTGTCGATGGGGCGGTGTGCGCGTGCGTGGATCGGAAGGTCTATGCTCCATGGCGAGCGCCTGTTCGCATCGGGCGTCGTTGGGTGTGAACGTCGAAGCGGATTTGCAGCGCATTGTAGATCGATCGAAAACGGTTGTATGTCTCCTGGAAGGAGGACAGATTAAAACCCGTGGTTGCGGGATAATCGGCGTCGTCGTGGTGCGATGGTCGGCACAGAGGTCAGCGCGGTAGTACCCATCGACGAATCATTAGACCAAGGAAACATATCAATGCAAATACGAGCTTCCTCGGGCGTGGCGGCAGCCACCGCGACCAACAATCAGGCGGGTGAATCCATCGCGCGCGGTACCCAACCTGACCAGCGTCTCGCAAAGCGCTATTGCTTCGACGACGCCGATATGGACCTGTTCTTCATGGCTGCGCTTGGTTGGGGCCCAGCGGGTGGACTCGACATCGGCCAGGTTTTCTACGTGGCATCGGGTATTACCGACGGTGATCCGGACAGTTGGGTGCAGGCGTTTGCGAACTACGGCGCGGCGATGAACGCGCAGGCAGACGTCTGGAAGACACGTGGCTGGAAACAGCAAGCTGGCGAGATGCGACTAAAGGCATTTGCCAGCTATCGTTCGGCATGGCAATTCGCTTTGCCGGGAGAATCGTTCCACACGCTCTATGCGCAGCACAAGGTGGCCTTCGCCACAGCGATGGAAGAACTCGAAATGCCGGCGACGTGGTTTCTCACGCCGCATCGGGGCAAGCAGTTGCCTGGCGTCTTTCTCCGCCACGCGCGACCGGAGGCGCCGGTCGTACTGGTGATCGGTGGAGCGGATACTTGCTTCGAGGATTTGTTTCTGACCGTTGGGCGCAACCTCTTTGAGCGAGGTTATTCGGTGGCGCTGGTCGATTTGCCGGGGCAAGGCATCACGCAGGCCGATGGACTGCACTGGGAGGTCGAAGCGGAGAGGCCGATTACGGCAGTCATCGACATCCTCGTCGAGCAGTTTGAGGCGAAGCCCGGGCGGATTGCATTGCTCGGACTGAGTTTGGGCGGCTACTTCGTGGCACGCGCGGCAGGGCATGAAACGAGGCTCGCGACTGTGATGGCAAGTACGCCGTTTCCCGACCCAGCACAGTTGTTCGAGTTGTCGGTGCGTTCGATGGAGCAGGCAGAGCACGCCGAACCACCATCGGCGGCGGCGACACGTACTCGTCAGAACGCGTTATGGAAAGCCGGTGCCTCGAGCGCATCAGAGTTTCTGTCGCGCACCTCAGGTATGCGGGCGGACGCGGCGGGCGTGACGGTGCCCTTTCTATCGATTCTCGGCAATGGAGACTCGCCCGTGTTTGTTAGGCAAGCCGAGACATGGCACAGCGAGATCCGCTCAGAGCGTAAGGCGCTGGTTCGCCTTGACGCCGCGACGGGCGCCGATGGCCACGTGCAGATCAATGGTCGTTTGCGGCTCGCGCAGGAATGCTGCGGCTGGATGAATGAGATTTTTTCGGGTTGTAAAGTTGTCGAATGAAAGTGCCGCATGACGGTGGGCGTCGAGTGACTTCGTCGATAGCCGCAATTACGCCCGCCCCTTGGAAACGCTCCTGTAGTGTCGGGGCGTTTTTTTCGCGACGCGAATCGTGCCAACTTCCTTGCGCAGAGGAAGCGCGCAGATTTGCCGCGTCGCTCATAGTATTCTCAGAATGGATTGTCACAATAGGCGGGCGGAACGGTTGTTCTGCAGAAGAGGTAACTGCACCGAAAAGGAACACTTAATGCCGCCATATCTTTCCCGCCTGTTTCAAAACGATCTCATCGACGCGTTCTCGAGCGAGCTGCCCGGGGCAGTCTGGTCCGCATTAGCAGGCGAACTCGAAGTTGCGTACCTGTTGAGCGAGCAACGTCTTCCCCGCCAGGGCGGCGCGCTTCGTGATGTGTATTTTCCCGCGGGGGCCACGATTGCGGTGTATGCCCGATCTTCGAATGAAGACAAGGCCATTGCCCAAATTTGTCACTCTGGGATGACACCACTAGGCGAATTCATGAATGCCGAAATTGGCGGTCCCTGCCGATTTGAAGTCGAGCGCCCAGGCATTGCTTTCTCCGTCCAGGCTGACACGCTCCGTGAGATCGTCAGTGGCTCGGAATACCTGCGTAGCTTGATCACCGCTTCCGAGCACACAATGCGTTTCCGGGTATTCGCTGACATGGGTCTGGTTCGCTCACTGAGCGGCGAATTGATCAGAAAAATGGGTCATGGGTACGATTGAGGAATCATGTTCGCCACACAAATTATTTCGATTCAACCATTGCCGGACGTCACGGATTCCCTAAACAGCGACGACAACGTTGACAAACACAAGCTGGAAATCCGAAGGCTGCTTTGGCCCGGAAAGAACTGGGGCATTCAGGCTGGAGAAAAGACGCTTGACTCCGCCGACCATGACCGTCGGAATCTGCCTGCTGGAAAGTAGAGTGCGTCGAAGGCGAAGGAGCTGCCGAACGAATAGGACGATCAGTGCGCTTGTTCGTCTCGATCAATTAGATTGGCAGTTCTATGTAATCGCCGGATTGGCTGCATCCAGGAAACACGAAGAGGTACATTGATCAGGCTTCGGTTGATCTGGCTAGTTGGCGTGATAGCGCTTGCCACGTTCATTGGCGTCGCGAATGGCGAAGCAGCGACTTCGACCGACAACGGTGATCAACGCGGGAACCCTGCGAGCGTTGTGCGCGTGAACGCGGACTCGGGTTTGGCGCGTGAACGGGCGCAGCGAACATCTACGTATGTGCGCTGTTATTACCGCACCTCCAACGATCCGTTTCGTCTTGATACCCGCTATGTATGGGCGACCGATCCGGTCACCGGCTGGTATTATCGCCTGCCCGGCGAATGACGTGCAGGACAAAAATACCATTGGCAGGCGCTTTTTTATACGGGTCAATCGTAGGTCGAGTCGTATTCGGTGTGTAACAAGAGTCTTCGACGCGAGGGGATAGCCGAGAGCGTCGTCATGTACTCGGCGGCCAATAGTTCGCGGGCGTTCGACCACGTTCCCTGGGGGGCGAGTGCGCACGGCACGGGCATCGATCGCGTAGTAGCGTTTGGCGATAGTCTTTAGGGCACGGGGGCGTCAGGGTGGCAGTCCTCGACTCGGAGACCAACCACCTCAGTCAACCCGCGTATTCCATTCCTGCGCAGAATGATTTCGGCTGCATCCACGAGCGCCTGTGGCAGAGGACCGTGGTGATATGGCTTATCAGTAGACTGGCCCACTTGAATCTTCTGGACCTGTGTCTTCGATGCACGCGGAGCGCGCCGCACTCTCCCCTGAGTCATATTCATCAAAGCCGAGAAATAGTGGGGACTCTCACAAATGGAGAGGGGAGTCTACGCGCGGAGCGGAGCCGATGCCATTGACCGCGTCGATGTATGCCAAGCCTGAACAAAAAAGACGCCCCAGCCGGTGGAAGGGGCGCAAAGCTGGAGTCGGAGCACGCTCCAGTGGCGCCTCATTCGTGCGCCGGTCCGATATGTGTCGGTATTCGGGCCAGCAATTCGAGGCCGGTCAAGTGTCGCCTTGGGTTGCAGGCGACAGGCCGTGAGACCGCGAAATGTTTCACGCGGTGGGCATGCTGAATTTGCGCAGCGGGGCGCCTACTGATTTACCTTCGTCGACGACCATAACGCTGCCATACATGCCGCGTGCCGCATCAGACAACAAAAAGACAATCGCCGCAGCAATTTCGGCAGGTGGCGTGAAGAGTCTGCGGCTCGGCGTAATCGCGTCAATACGCGCGCGTTGTGCGGCAAATTCCGGGGCCGTACGGATATCTGCGTTGATAGGCGTCTCGGTGTTGCCTGGCGCGATCGCGTTGACGTTGATGCCATAGGGTGCGAGTTCGAGCGCGATGGCGCGGGTGAGCGCAATGATGCCCGCCTTCGTTGCGGCGTAGAGGCTGTACTCGGGGTTGGGGGCAATGCCGGCCACCGACGCAATGTTGACGATTCGGCCCGCGCTACGCGCTTTCATGCCTGGAGCCACCGCATTGAGGGTGAAGAAGCTGCCCTTCAGGTTGATGGCGACCATACGGTCGAATGCATCTTCAGTCACTTCTCCCGCGGGAGTCGGGAAGTAGACGCCCGCCGAATTGACAAGCAAATCGATCGGACCCAGTTCGGCTTCGACCTCACGCACGAGCGCGGTCGCCCCATTCGCCGACGAGATGTCGGCGACGAACGGGCGTGCAATACCACCAGCGGCCTCTATTTCATTGACCACTGCCTCTGCTTTCGCGCGCTCGCTGCTCGCAACAACGGCAACACGTGCGCCCTGTGCAGCGAGCGCCCCGGCAACTTCGCGGCCGATGCCGGAAGAGCTTCCTGTTACGAGTGCAACCTTGTCCTTCATTTAAAAGTCTCCGATGTGTGGGAGGGTTACATATGATGCTGCGCCGATGCGGCCATCGCAGTCAACGAGGCATGCAATCGAGCAAGGCTGTGCCTGAGATCGAATTCGAGAGCGGCCCGGACAGCTTGCGGATCTCTCGCGACCACGGCGTCGAGGATGATCTGGTGGTTGTGCAAACCGGTGCGTCTGCGTCCTTGTTCGGGATAGAGCAGATTGAAATGCGAACCGATCAGCACCCAGCACTCGCGGATCTTGGCGTAAAGCATGGGCAAGTGCGCCGCTTCATAGAGCGAAAAATGAAACGCGCGGTTGTAATCCAACGCAGTCCTGTGATCCTTTCTCTCAACGCATTCCGACATCTCTGAGTGGATGCTGTGCAACTCCGCCAGTGTTTCGTCATCCATGCGCCGTGTCGCCTCTTCGGCTGCCATCCCTTCCAGAGCGAGGCGAATCTTGTACAGCTCGTCGAGTTGCTGCGGATTCAACCGGCTGACGCAATAAACACGATTGTCATCCATCTGCAATGCGAGGCTCGAAACAAGCCTGTTGAGTGCCTCTCGCACGGGCGTTGGGCTTACGTTCATTGACGCCGCGACCGTTCGTGTGACGAGGCGCTGTCCAGGCACGAACTCGCCAATGATCAGCGCGTGTTCGAGTTGCGCGAAGACCTTGTCTCCTATTGTCGGGTTCTTCTCAACCGGACCAAGTCCTGTCATGGGTGTCTTGAGGAAGTTAAGAGTCGCACGGCGGCGTTGGCGATGCGCTGCCCTTGATTGGAATGATACATGAAATAGCAAATTTCAAGATAAATATCTGAAGGATGACCTGATGGTTGTTACAAGGCGACAACGAAAGTCAATATCAATAAGGCATCTGCTCGGAAAGCCAAAAATTTTTGACGAGCCAAAATTTTTTCGAGTAGACTTTTTGATATCGCAAATATCAAATTGCGATTGACAATGTCTCGACGGACATGACCACGAACAGGAGCTTCTTCAAGAGTGCGTAGCGGTTCCGCGAGCTCCGAACCACGTACAACGAACATCGGCCGACAGGCCGACATTGGTTGACGCTATTGCGCCGGCGAATTCTCATATGACGTCATTTCTGCACCGCAGAGTTTCCGCTCCACCCACCATCGCGCTGCGAGGCGAGGGTGTTTACCTGTTCGATGCGGCTGGCAAACGCTACCTCGATGCGTCGGGTGGAGCTGCCGTCGCCTGTCTCGGGCATAGCCACCCCGCTGTAATCGAAGCGGTAATCGCGCAACTGCGAACGTTGCCATCGGTCCATACCTCATTCTTCACGACCCGGCCGTGCGAGGAGCTTGCGGACTTTCTCGTCGAGCGTGCGCCGCGGGGAATCTCCCACTTTGTTGCGGTGAGCGACGGATCCGTGGCAGTCGAGACTGCGCTCAAGCTTGTTAGGCAGTACTGGCTCGAGTGTGGGCAGCCTCAGCGAAGGTATGTGATCTCCCGCAAGCAGAGTTACCACGGCAACACACTCGGGGCACTGTCCGTAAGCGGCAATGAGCAACGTCGCGCGCCTTATGCACCGCTATTGAACAGCTCCGTTACGCATATTGACCCGTGTTTTGCCTATCGCCACCAGCGCCCGGACGAAACACTCGCCGAATATGGCGTGCGCGCTGCCAACCTGCTCGAAGAGGAGATCGTGCGGCTCGGCCCGGAGAACGTCGGCGCGTTCTTCGCGGAGACCGTGGTGGGCGCAACGGCTGGCTGCGTGGAAGCAGCGCCGCACTACTTCAGGCGCGTGCGTGAAATATGCAACCAATACGGCGTACTGCTGGTACTCGACGAGATCATGTGCGGGATGGGGCGTACCGGCACATTGTTCGCGTGCGAGCAGGAGGAGGTGATCCCCGATCTGATCACCGTGGCTAAGGGGCTCGGCGGTGGGTATCAGCCCATCGCGGGTGTGTTGCTGAGTCAGCCGGTTCACGATGCGATCGCGCTTGGCAGCAAGGTGCTGGCGAACGGTCACACCTATATGGGGCACGCAGCGGCATGTGCGGCCGCGCTTGCGGTCCAGAAGACCATTGAGAAAGAAGACCTGCTCGCGCGGGTGCGCACACTCGGATCGAGCTTTGGCAACAAGCTACGCTCCGCGTTCGCTTCGCACTCTCACGTCGGCGACATCCGCGGGCGAGGTCTGTTCTGGGCGATCGAACTGGTGGCCGATCGCGAAACGAAAGCGACCTTCGATCCAGCTGCCAGACTGAGCCATCACATCAAGGAAGCCGCCCAGGCGGGCGGGATGCTGTGCTATCCGGCGAGCGGTACCGCGGACGGAGAACGGGGCGACCATATCCTTTTTGCACCGCCGTACATCATCACGGACAACCAGCTCGACGACGTCGTATCGGTCGCGGCTGACGCGCTCGATTTCGCGCTCAAACACGTACGTACATAACGGCACGCTCGATGCCGATACCAGGGCGGATCAGCAGGAGGCGCCGCTCCATGAATAAAAGTCACTACGTTACCGAAGGTTCTCGCGTGTAATTTAGTTGTACAAAATGATGTAATATCCTGGAGATAACTCAATGAAGAAGCATCATCTCGCGCTGGCAACGCTTTGTGCGCTGGCAAGCACAGCTCATGCGCAAAGCAGCGTTACGTTGTACGGCATCATCGATGAGGGGGTCGACTATCAATCCAACGCGGCGGGCCATACGTCCTGGAGCATGCTGGGCGGCGTGATGTCGGGCAGCCGTTGGGGCCTGCGCGGCTCGGAAGATCTCGGCGGCGGAATGAAGGCGGTCTTCGTGCTGGAAAACGGCTTCAATCCCAGCAACGGTGGTTTTGGTCAAGGCGGCCTGATGTTCGGCCGTCAGGCATACGTGGGCCTTGGCGACCGATTCGGCACAGTGACGTTGGGCCGCCAATATGAGTCGGTGGTGGACTATGTCGGCCCGCTCGAGGCCGGCGATCAGTGGGGTGGTTATATCGCAGCGCACCCGGGAGATCTGGACAACTTCAACAACTCGTACCGATCCAACAACACCGTGAAATTCGCCAGCGCGAACTACAACGGGCTGACCTTCGGTGGCACGTACAGCTTTGGCGGACAGGCCGGCAACTTCACGGGCAACCAGATCTGGTCGCTTGGCACGGGTTACAACAATGGTCCTCTCACGTTGGGTGCGGCCTATTTGAACGCCCGGACGCCGGCAGCGCCTGGCGGAATGCTGAACAACAGCGGCACGGTGGTGGCGTCGCCGGGCAACGCGCTTGCTTCCACGCCGGTTTATGGCGGCTATGCCTCGGCGAACACATATCAGGTCATCGGCGCGGGCGGGGCCTATACTTTTGGCGCGGCTACCTTCGGTGCGACCTATTCGAACATCAAGTTCATGAATCTGGGTACGGTCGCCGTCACCGGCACGCCTCACTACACGGGTACGGCCACGTTCAACAACGCCGAACTCAACTTCAAGTATCAGATCACCCCCGCCTTGCTCGTGGGTGCGGCATTCGACTACACGGACGGCAGTAGCGTTTCCCGCACAAATGGCCCAACCAACGCAGGCGCGAAGTACTACCAGGGTTCCCTTGGCGTCGATTACTTCCTGTCCAAGCGCACGGACGTCTATCTGGTCGGCATCTATCAGCACGCGAACGGCACCGATTCAACCGGCGACGCGGCGCGGGCATCGATCAACCTGCTGACCGCCTCGAACGGCAACAATCAAAGCACGGTTCGAATCGGCATCCGGCAGAAATTCTGACCGGTGGTTTGATAAAAACGCGGCACACCTGCGGCGCGTCCTTGATTCAAGGACGTCGCCGCAGGTGTCTGCCGTAATCGAGCGCCAGGCCGACTCACTTCCCACACCAGATTGCCATGCTCACCTCAATCCGCGCCCGCATTCTTGCATCGTGTACAGCGCTCGTGGCGCTTGCTCTTGTCATCAATACGAGCCTGAATTATCTTGTCGCAAAAAGCTACAACGACGACTCGATTAACGCCAATCTGATCGCGGTGCTTGCCGGACACGAAGCAGGCGTCAGCGACTGGGTGGCATCGAGGACGCACATGGTCGCCTCGTATGAGGACGCCATGCTGCAAGCGGATCCTTTTCCCTCGCTCAAGGCGCTCTCGGCGGCGGGCTCCTTCGATGAGGTGGTCGTCGGGTTTCCTGACAAAAGCTCGAAATTCTCCGATCCCCGGATTGCTCCGCCCAACTACGATCCCACCGCTCGCCCGTGGTACAAGCAAGTGGCGCAGGCCGAGAAGCCTATTGTCACTGCACCCTATGTCGATGCGATTACGGGCAAGCTGATCGTCTCGTTCACGGCGCCTATTATCCGCGATGGCGTACTCAAGGGAGCGATTGCGGCTGCGCAACCGTTGGACAGCGTCATCGCGAACGTCACATCGATCCGTCCGACACCGGCGAGCTTCGGGATGCTAGTGACGGACCGCGGCATCATCGTGGCTCACCCGGACGCCAAGCTTTCGCTTAAGCCGGTCGGCGCGCTTGCGCCTGATCTCGACATGGCTTCGCTCATTGCCACGTCGAGCGATAGCAGCCAACCTCCGGTTGAGGTGAAGATCGGCGGCAGCACGAAACTGCTGCGCGCCAAGGCTGTACCCGGAACGAACTGGCTGATTGTCGTCGCGCTGGACAAGGCCGAAGCTACGACCGGCATGCGCTCGCTGCTCGGCACGTCACTGCTCGCGCTCGTGATCGTGGTGGCCATAGCGGCGCTGGTGGTCGGCGCCATCACGGCGGCGACGCTCAAGCGCCTCTCGCTCGTGCGCGACGCGATGGAGGCGATCAGCGCGGGCACGGGCGATCTGACCCAGCGTTTGCCGGCCGACGGCAAGGACGAAGTGGCCCAGATCGCCGGTTCGTTCAATCACTTCGTCGAGAAGCTAAATGCCGTCATGCTACAGATTCGCGATGCGAGCGGATCGGTGTACCACGCCGCACAGGAAATCGCTGCAGGCAATCACGATCTTTCTGGCCGCACCGAGGCCGCGGCCGCCAGCCTCGAGCAGACCGCAGCTTCGATGGAGGAGATCACGTCGACGGTCACCCAGTCGGCAAGTGCTGCACGCGAGGCCGGGCAAACGGCGATGAACGCCTCAGGAATCGCCGCTCGAGGCGGCAAAGCGGTCGCCGAGGTCGTGAGCACGATGAAGGACATCGAAGCCGCTTCCGGCAAGATCGGCGACATCATCGGCGTGATCGACGGCATCGCGTTCCAGACCAACATCCTGGCGCTCAACGCGGCCGTCGAGGCGGCACGTGCGGGCGAACAGGGGCGCGGCTTCGCGGTCGTGGCGAGCGAGGTGCGCAGCCTTGCCCAACGCAGTGCTCAGGCCGCCAAGGAGATCAAGACCCTGATCGAATCGACGGTAGAGCAGGTGTCAACTGGCTCCCAGCAGGTCGACCGCGCCGGGCAGACGATGGCGGAAATCGTCGCCAGTATCTCCGGCGTGACGATCATCATGAGCGAAATCAATCACGCGGCGGCCGAACAGACACGCGGTATTGAAGAGGTGAACCGTGCGGTGACGGTGCTCGACCAGATGGTGCAGCAAAACGCGGCACTGGTTGAAGAGTCTGCCGCTGCCGCGTCGGCTCTGCAGGGCCAGGCGAATAACCTCGCGCATGCCGTCGGGCAGTTCAAGCTAAGGTAAGGTAAGTGGAGCCGTCAGCGCGAGAGAACCGCAGCGGCGCCGGCGGTGTGGGTCACCCGATGGTGCCGCGCGTTCGTTGTTACGAAAGGGAGAGGAGGTCGGACAGAGCGTTCGGCGTCGGTGCCTTGTCGCGCTGAAGTACGGTGTGAAGTCTTGCAAGGCTTTGCTGCAGGTCCGCTTCCAGCGCAGCGCGCAGTGCCACAGGGTCCCTCGCAGCTGCCGCTTCGAGAATTTTCTGGTGATTGTTTACACCGGTTCGCTGGCGGGCCTGTTCGGGATAAAGCAGATTGAAGTAGGGGCCGATAAGCACCCAACATTCGCGGATCTTCGCGTTCAACATCGGCATCTGAGCCGTTTCATACAACGCGAAATGAAAGGCGCGGTTGTAATGCAGCGCTGCTTTGTGATCCTCCCGCTCGATGCATTCGGACATCTGTGCGTGGATTGCATGAAGCTTCGCCAGCGTGACTTCATCCATGCGCCTCGCCGCCTCGGAGGCGGCCAGGCCCTCCAGGGCAAAACGGATCCGGTAAAGCTCGTCTAGCTGTTGCGGCGAAAGCCTGTGCACGCAGTAGACGCGGTTGTCGTCCATTTGCAGCGCGTGGCTCGACACGAGCCTGTTGAGCGCTTCGCGCACGGGCGTCGGGCTTACATTCATTGACGCGGCGACAGTCCGTGTGACGAGACGTTGTCCAGGAGCGAATTCGCCGATCATCAGCGCCTGCTCGAGGCGGGCGTAGACCTTGTCCCCTACTGTCGGGGCTTTTTCAACCGGGCCGAGGTCTGTCAGCGGACTCGAAGAGGAATTGGAAAGTTGCACGTTGGTAATGTCCTTTTGCGATAGCGAGAATGGTACACCAGATAGCAATATCCGTCCGATTGGCGCCACCTCCGACCGCGCGTGCAAGCTTCTTCCCTGATTGGTAGTACTTTGGTTCCTGGTGGAATCCCTAAAGCGACCGGAAAAACGCTTGAGATTTTTCTTTTGCTATCGCAAATATCAAATCACGGATGTAGACTGTCGATTCCTGATTTGCGGCGTCGGAGGGGCTCTCCCCGCCTTCTTGTTCCACTGGTAAGACTTTGGCAAAGGGTCGGCTTCATGGAAGATAGTTTGTTTAGTGGTCGCTGCAGGGTCGGTATCGACTCTGGCGGCACGTTTACCGATATGGTGCTGATCGACGCCGAAAGTCGGCGCTGGGTCTTCAAGCGGCCGTCGGTGCCCAGTAACCCGGCTAACGGCGTTTTGGGCGTATTGGAGGCAGGTGCGGCGCATTTCGGCATGACGCTCGAGCAGTTGCTTTCGCGCTGCGAGCGCGTGATCCATGGCACCACGGTCGCCACCAATCTCATGCTGGAAGGCAAGGGGGCCCGTGTGGGGCTGCTTTGCACCGACGGTTTTCGTGACAGCCTCGAGATTCGCCGCGGACTGCGGCCGGACATCTGGGATCATCGCAAGCCCTTTGCGCCTGTACTCGTGCCCCGCTATCTCAGGCTTGGCGTGCGCGGTCGCATCGCCGCGGACGGCACCGAGCTGGAAGCGCTCGACGAGGCTGATGTGGAGACGGCCGCGCGCTTTTTCGCGGATGAAGGCGTCGAGGCAATCGCCATCTGTCTTTTGCACGCCTATGTGAATCCGAAGCATGAGCGCCGCGCTGTCGCGCTCCTGAAGGACCATGCGGCGGGCAGTCCTGCTGTGCAGTGGATTTCTGCCTCGAGCGAAATTATTCCGATCATCGGCGAGTACGAGCGTACGTCGGGTACGGTCATCAATGCGAGCCTCGCGCCGCGCATGTCGAAGTACCTGCGCGAGCTGGACGAGCGGCTACGCGGCCATGGCCTCGCGCGCCCGTTGCTGATCCAGCGCTCGAACGGCGGGGCCATCTCGATCGACGAGGCCGTGGGTAGTCCCGTAAATCTGGTGTTGTCGGGTCCGGCAGCAGGTGTCGGCGCCTTGTCCTACTACACGAGGGTCATCGAGAGCGACGACCTGATCGCGATGGAAGTCGGCGGCACGTCCACCGACGTCATGGTGATGGACGGCGGCCGCGTTTCGACCACGACCGAAACGGACATGGCCGGTTATCCTGTCTGCGTGCCTACCGTCGACATTCATACGGTCGGCGCGGGCGGCGGCACCGTCGCCTGGCTGGACGGCGGCAACATGATCAGGCTTGGGCCGCAGGGCGCGGGCGCAGTGCCGGGTCCCGCTGCATATAGCCGTGGCGGCACGTTGCCGACCGTGACGGACGCGCAACTGGCGCTCGGCCGCCTCAAGGCCGGCACGTTTGCAGGTGGCAGCGTCATGCTCGACGAAGCGCTGGCGCGCAAAGCGATCGAAACGCACCTTGCGAAGCCGCTCGGCGTTTCGGTTGAAACCGCGGCGATCGGCATCATCCGTCTCGCCGACCAGCAAATGCACCAGGCCGTCGAGCGCATCAGCATCCAGCGCGGCATCGACGTGCGCGGCTTCACGCTCGTCGCCTGCGGCGGCGCGGGGCCGATGCACGGCGTGTCGGTCGCGCGTTCGCTGAACATGTCGAAGCTGAGCGTGCCGCGTCAATCGGGCGCGTACTGCGCAATGGGCATGCTGAACTCGGATATCCGCAAGGAGTTCCATCGCTCGCTCGTGGTCCGGCTCGGCGACGAACCGCCCGCCACGCTGGGCATCGCGTATGTGGAACTGGCCGAGCGGGCGCGCGCGTTCCTCGCGAAAGAGGGTTTCGAAGGGTCGTCCGCGAGTCTCATCTATCAGGTCGACATGCGCTTTAGCGGCCAGCAGTCGGACATCCCGATCACGCTGGCGAGCGCGACGGAGTCGCCGGCCGCGCTGCGCGAGAGTTTCGAGCGCGAATATGAGCGTCTGTTTGGTCACGTACCGCGTAACGGCTCGATCGAGATCCGTGGCGCACGCGTGATCGGCTGCGGCCGGCTGCAGCGTATCGAGCCGCGCGCGAGCGAAGCGAAGCGGCATGAACCGAAGCCGACTGGCACGCGGCGTGTTTTCGCGAATGAGGAGCGTGGTTTCGTCGACCTGCCGGTCTACGATGGTCCCGCACTGTTGCCGGGCGCGTGCATCGTCGGGCCGGCCATTATTGAAGAAGCAACAACGACCATCGTTGTGACTGGCTACGACGTCGTCCGGCTGAATCGCTTTGGTGAATACATCGTTGATATCTCGGGGGCGCAATGACCATTGATCCAGTAACGTTAGCGGTCACGCAAAATCGCCTTGACCACATCACCCAGCAAATGGGCTGGGTGATGCTGCGTACCGCTCGCAGTCCCATCTTCAGCCAGTCGCATGATTTCTCGTGCTTCATCGCGACCGCAGATGGTGAAGTCATTGCCCAGGCCGATGGCATTCCAATCCATACGGGATCGGGTGGCTTCGCGATCCGTGCGTTGCGCAAGACGTTCGGCGCCACGATTTCGCCGGAAGATGTCTTCCTGTTGAACGACCCCTACCTCGCAGGCGGCAATCACCTGCCGGACTGGGTGATCGCGCGGCCCGCGTTCCATGATGGGCAACTGGTCGGTTTCGCCTGCAACCGCGCTCACCAGGCCGATATCGGCGGCGGCGCTGCGGGCACCTACAACCCGGAGGCCACGGAGATCTATCACGAGGGTATCCGCATTCCTCCGATGAGGCTGGTGGAGAAGGGGCAGGTTCGTGAGGATCTGTGGAGCATGTTGCTCGCCAACAGCCGCGCGTCGGAGGCCCTTGACGGCGATCTGAGCGCGATGCTTGGGTCCACTCGCATTGGCCTCGAGGGGATCGAGAGCGTCGCGAGTCAACATGGGCTGGACATGACGCGGGTGATTTTCGAAGGCGTGCTTGACAGCGCCGACCGCGCCCAGCGCAAGGCTTTCGCGCATCTGCCCGCCGGCGAGTATACCGGTCAGGACTATAGCGACAACGATTGCTTTGGCCCCGCCGATGTCTGGGTCAAGGTGAAGCTCACGATCGGCGGCGCCGGTTCCGCGGTGGTGGATTTCACCGGCAGCTCGCCGCAGGTGAAGGGGTTCAAAAACTCGTCACTCGCGAACACGACGTCGGCGGTTTCCGTGGCGATTGCGTCGTTCTTCGACCCGGAAATGCCGAACAACGAAGGGCGCTTCCGCAGCATCAAGATCGTCGCGCCCGCAGGCACGATCGTGAATCCGGTCGAGCCCGCACCCTTGACGATGTGCACGACGTTCTGCGCGCACGAAATTATCCACGCGGTGTGGCAGGCACTGGCGAAGGCCGATCCGTCGCGGGCCTGTGCGGGGTGGGGCAAGAACATTTTCGGGGTTACAAGCGGTGTCGCGGAAGGCGAGCGATACGTGCTGTACCACGCGAATGCTGCATGTGGGGCCGGTGCAGTGGACGGGCGCGACGGGTTCAATTCGATTGGCCACCTTGCCTCACTGGGCGGCTTCGTGCTTCCGAACATCGAAATCTACGAAGCGCAATTCCCGGTGCTTTATGGCAAGCAGGAGTTCCGCGTAGATACGGGTGGTCCCGGCAAGTACCGCGGCGGCACGGGCGTCGACTACCAGGTGACCGTGTATGGCGACGCGAGCTACTCGTTCCGCGGCGAAGGTCTGCGCTACGTCAGCAGCTATGGCGTGCATGGCGGCGCTGCCGGCGCCGCAGGCGAGATGACGATCACCCTGCCGTCTGGAGAGACGATCCCCGCGCCCAAATACGGCATCCGTCACTACGCCGATGCATCAGTCACTGCGGCTTCGCCTGGGGGGGGCGGCTGGGGGCGTGCGTTCGACCGCGAGCCGGAACGGGTGCTGCGTGACGTGCGCGACGGCGTGGTGTCGGTGGATACCGCCCGCACCGTCTACGGCGTGGTGCTGTCGAACGATTTGCGCGCCATTGATCGCAGCGCCACCGAGCGGCTGCGCGCATCGGTTTGAACCTATCCAACTCTCGACCCAATATGAATTCCACTGCTTCCAATTCTGCACTTCTTGAGGAAATGAAGCGCCTGCACGCTGATTACGAGTACCAGAATCCGCTGAGTCTCGAAGCCCACCAGCGTGCCGCTTCGGTGCTGCCGGGTGGCAACACGCGCACCGTGCTGCACTTCCGTCCGTTTCCACTCACGATGAAGTCCGGCAAGGGCTCGGATGTCTGGGACATCGACGGGCATCATTACGTCGATTTCGTCGGCGAGTTCTCCGCCGGTCTTTACGGTCACTCGGAGCCCGTCATTCGCGACGCCATTACCGAGGCGCTCGAAACTGGCATTGTTATGGCCGCGCCGACCGAGCGCGAGGTCGAACTGGCCGAGATAGTGTGTTCGCGTTTCCCGTCAATCGAAAAGCTGCGCTTTTGCAACTCGGGCACCGAAGCCAACATCCTGGCCCTGATGGCAGCGACCTTATTCACCGGACGCAGAAAGATCCTCGTGTTCGAGGGTGCCTATCACGGTGGCGTACTCGCGTTCTCCACGCCGCCCAACCCGCTAAATATCCCGCTCGACGTCGTCTTTGCGCCGTACAACGATATTGAGCGTGCGCGAGAAGTCATCCATGAGCACCGCGAGAATCTGGCCGCCGTCATTGTCGAACCCATCCTCGGCGCGGCTGGCAACCTGCCAGCCGATGCGGCGTTTCTGCGTGCGCTGCGCGCGGCAACCACCGAAATCGGCGCGCTGCTCATTTTCGACGAGGTCAAGACGTCCCGTTGCGGGGCCGGCGGCATGCAGAAGCAGGTGGACGTACGTCCCGACCTGACGTCGCTTGGCAAGTACATCTGCGGCGGCATGTCCTGCGGCGTGTTTGGCGGACGTGCCGACATCATGTCCCGCTTCGACCCGGCATCGCCCAGGTCTTTGCGTCATGCCGGAACCTTCAATAACAATGCTTGCAGCATGGCCGCGGGCGTAGCTGGCCTGAGCCGTCTGTTCACGGCTGAGCGTGCGGATACGTTCAATGCCGAATGCGAAGCGCTGAGAATCGCACTCAACTCGCATCTGGAGGTCGCCGACGTTCCTATGCGCATGATTGGTCACGGTTCGATGTTCAGCGCGCATTTCGTTCGCAAGACGCCCCGCCGTCCGAGCGATATTCCTGTGATCAGTTCCAGCCTGACTGCACTGTTTCACATGGAAGCTTTGTTATCCGGACTCCTGATGGCTAACCGGGGCGACATTTTCGTCTCGCTGCCGATGCAAGATCGGCATTTTTCGAGACTGAAAGAAACCGTTGCGAAGTTTGTTGACAAGCACGCGGCACTAATCCGCGAGCTCGTGCCGGTCTGACCGCACGGAGTATGTCGTAATTTGGGAAACGATCCTCATGGCTATCATGTAGGAATACTATTTAACGATGGAATTTTACCTGGGAGCAAACAATGCTTGAGGTATTTTCGAAGTACAAGCGGGTGACTGCACTGCTTGCGATGACCGGCGTCCTGATCCCGTCGACCGCCTTCGCTGCGGATCCCATCGAAATCGGAGCGACGGTGCCGCTCACAAGCGCCCTGTCCCTCACGGGGCAGCAAAGTGCCAACGCCATGAAACTGGCCGAGGACGACATCAACAGTGCCGGTGGTATCAACGGCAGAAAGGTGAATTTCGTCTTCGAAGACGCAATGGGATCGAATAGCGCCGCTGTCAACGCGTTCGTCAAGGTCGTGCAGCAATATAAGCCGCCGTTTGCGATGGTGACGAGCTATAGCACGCAGAACGCCGCCGTCTCGCCGGAGGTGGCGAAGGCGCAGATTCCTGTGATGTACGCCGGCGGCGCGGATGTGCTCTCGGATCCGCGCAATCCGTGGATGTTCCGCATTCGGCCGCGTGACGGTCTCGTTGCAATGGGCATGGCGCAGTTTGCCAAGAACACGCTCAAGCTCAAGCATCCCGGCATCCTGTACGTGCAAAACGACTTCGGTCAGGGTGGCGCGAATGCCGTCACCAAACTGCTGGCCGAGGAAGGTGTCAACGTCGTCGGGCAGGAGGCATACGGCCAGACCGATAAAGACATGTCGGCGCAGATTCTCAATCTGAAGAACAAGGGCGCTGATGGCTTCATTGCGTTTGTGTATCCACAGGACGGTGCGCTGCTGCTGCATCAAATGAAGGCGCTCGGCATTCAGCAGCCGGTCATCACGTCGTCGTCCGGTTTTGTTCCCGCTGGGACGCAACTGCTCGATCCTTCGGATTTCGTCAATGTTTGGGGCGTCACCGACGCCGGTCTGGACCAGACAACGAAGGGTCGTGAATACCTGAAGCGCTACAAGGACAAGTTTGGCGTGGACAGCGATCCGTATGGCGCGGCTTACTACGACGGCGCGATGCTGCTCGCCAAGGCGCTCGCCGCGGTGGGCGAAGATCCGGCGAAGCTACGCGATTACCTTGGGAAGGTCTCCGATTTCCAGGGCGTGGCGCACAAATACAAGGCCGACGCGCAAGGCAATCTCGTGCATGACGTGGCCGTCGTCAAGATGAAGCCGGGTACTAAGCAGATTGAGTTTGTCCAGCAGATTTCGTCTGACTGAGCGTCTCTGAACCGTTTTTTTTACTCTTCACGGAGCCTGGCGTGCAAGACTTTCTTCAACTGCTGGTCAATGGGGCAGCCTTGGGCAGCGTTTACGCGTTGGCGGCGCTGGGCTTCGTGCTCGTCTATTCGACCACCAATATCGTAAACTTCGCAGTCGGGCAGTTTGTCATGCTCGGCACCTTTTTCGGCGTGACCACGATCGTCCAGGCCCATATGCCCGTATGGGCTGGTGCTCTGGCCGCGATTGTCATGATGGGGGTGTTCGGATTCGCATTCTTCGCGCTTGTCCATCTACCGTTGCGCAAGCGACCTGTCGTGTCCATCGTGATCGGAACCGTTGCGGCGGGCATCGCGATCCAGAACGGTGCGCTGCTGATATGGGGTGCCTGGCCATTCCGGTTGCCTTCGCCGTTCGGTAGCGGCGTGATCCAGCTCGGTTCGAGCACCATCACAGTACACGCGCTCGCTACTATCGGCATCACGGTTTTGCTGATCGGATTGCTGTACGGAATGTTGTTCCGAACCGATGCGGGCCGGGCCATGCGCGCGGTCGCGCAGGATGCGGACGCGGCACGGCTCATGGGCCTGCCGGTGTTCCGGCTGCTCGGACTGTCCTGGGCAATCGCGGCTGTGCTGGCATCGTTTGCGGGGCTGCTGGTTTCGCCGATGTGGTTTGCGGACGTCAACATGGGGGACCCCATTGCGCTGAAGGCGTTTGCTGCGACCATCATCGGCGGCTTCGGAAGCCTGCCCGGTGCGATTGTCGGTGGGCTCTCGGTGGGCATCATCGAGATCCTCGGCGCGTCGTATCTGTCGTCGACCTACAAGGATCTGCTGGCCTTTGCGCTGATGATCGCGTTCCTGCTTTGGCGTCCGCAGGGTCTGTTCGGCGAGCGCGTGGCGGAGAGAGGGTGATATGCCGAAACGTTTGATTGGATGTCTCGTCATCCTCGCGTTGCTCGCGATGTGTCCCGCGATCCTGGACGAATATACGGTACGCGTGCTCAATGGCGCGATCATCGCGGCTATTGCCGTAATGGGGTTGAACTTCGCATTCGGTTATTCCGGGCTGATGTCGATGTCCCAGGCGTCCTTCATGGGTATCAGTGCCTATCTGCTGGCGATCCTGACGACGCGCTGCGGCATGAACGTGTGGCTGGCTGTGCTGGTGGCGGTCCTGGTGACGACGGTTTTCGTGATCGCTGCGGGCCGGGTTCTGCTGAAGCTGCGTGGTCACTACCTGGCCCTGGGGACGCTCGGTCTGAATGTGAGCCTGACCATCATCATGCTGAACTGGGTGGAAGTGACGGGCGGTTCGAACGGCATCGGCTCGATTCCGCCGCTCACGATCGGCACGATTCCCATAGCAGGCGAGCATGCGTTCTACTGGTTCGGCATCGTGGTGCTGATGGTGCTTGCTGGCCTCGCGGTGCGGATCAAGGAATCGCACAGCGGCCGCACGATGATCGCTGTCTGTGACGACGAAATCTCGACGGCGATGACCGGTATGTCGGTGCCGCGCGTGAAATTGACGGCGTTTGCGTTGAGCGGCCTTTACGCCGCGATAGCGGGTTGTCTGTTCGCGACGCACATGCAGTTCGTGTCGCCTGACGATTTCAGCTTCGACAAATCGATCGTGTTTCTCTCGATGCTGGTGGTCGGCGGCAGCGGTTCGATCGTCGGGTCAATACTGGGGGCGACGGCGCTGACGCTCTTGCCTGAACTGCTCCGATTCGTTGGCACTGCCTATCTGCTTGTGTTCGGCGTGCTGGTCCTGCTCGTGTTGACTTTCTTCCCGGGCGGGCTGGCGGGATTACTCTTACGGCCGCGCTGGCCACGCCGGGCCTCCCTGAGGGCACCGGTTTCGAGGAGGGAAGACGCATGACTCTGCTATCAATGCGTGGAGTGTCTAAGCGCTACGGAGGGGTGCAGGCCCTGTCGGATATCGATCTTGACATTTCGGCGGGCGCATTCCTGGCCGTGATCGGCCCCAACGGCGCTGGCAAGAGCACGCTGCTCAACGTGATGACGCGGTTGACGCCGCTTTCGGCTGGCACCATTACGCTCGAAGGCGCTGACATCGGCGCGTTGCCGACGGATCGCATCATCCGCCTTGGCATCGGCCGAATTTTCCAGAACGGCCGCCTTTTCACACGTCTCACCGTCATCGAAAACGTCATGTTGGGCGCCGCCCTGATGGGAAGTCCGAGCCTTCTTTCGACGATCTTGCCCGGCGGCGGCAGCGCTCAGCAGGAGAGCGAGCTTTGCGAACGTAGTGCGGCGATGCTTGGTGAGTTCGGTCTGGAGCATCTGGCGAACCGGACGATCGATTCACTCTCGTACGGCAACCGCCGGCTCGTCGAACTGGCTCGGGTCATGGTGGCCAGGCCGAAGCTGCTTTTGCTCGACGAGCCGGCAGCCGGTCTCAACCTGGGCGAGGTTGAGGCGCTGATGGAGCGTTTGCGACGCCTGCGCGATGCGCACCGCCTCGCCGTCGTACTGATCGAACACAACATGGGAATGGTGATGCGTCTCGCCGAACGCGTGGTCGTACTCAATTTCGGTTCGAAGATTGCCGAGGGAACGCCAGCGGAGGTCCAAACGAATCCAGATGTGCTGCGCGCCTACCTTGGGGAGGGTTACGAAACATGTTGAGCTGCAAGAACCTGAGGGTCTCCTATGGCGACATCGAGGCGCTGCACGGCGTCGACCTGAATGTCGCGGCCGGCGAGACTGTCGCGCTGATCGGCGTGAACGGCGCAGGCAAGTCCACCTTGTTGCGAGCGATCTCTGGTCTGTTGCCGATCGAGGGCGACATCCTGTTCGACAAGACAAGTCTGCGTGGCAATTCACCTGAGCGGCGCGCGGGGATTGGCATCGGACACGTGCCGGAAGGCCGCCGGATTTTCCCGGGGCTAACTGTCAGGGAGAACCTCGAAATCGGGGCCTACGTGCGTCGGCGAACCGCGGGGCGCAAGGATGATCTGGAGGAGGTCTTCCAGATGTTTCCGCGCCTCAAGGAACGGCACAAGCAACTGGGCTGGTCGCTATCGGGTGGCGAGCAACAAATGCTTGCGATTGGCCGCGCGCTGATGGGCAGACCGAAGATGCTTTTGCTTGATGAACCCTCGCTCGGACTCGCGCCGCGGCTCGCGGAGGAGGTCTACGCACGCATTGCCACCTTCAAGGACACAGGCATGACGGTGCTGCTCGTCGAGCAGAACACGGTGCTGGCGCTCAATGTCGCGGCGCGCGGTTATGTGCTGGACGGTGGACACATCATTATGCACGGGCCGGCCGACGAACTGAAGCACGATCCACGCGTCAGGGACGCCTATCTCGGACGATAGCCGGGGACGCGCTACAACAACGCCGGTTAGCTTTGACTGGCACCTCTTTGCTGAAAATCTACGATGACATCCAAGACGATCATCTCGTGCGCCGTGACGGGTAACCTCGTCACGCGCGAGAATCACCCCGACTTGCCAATTACCCCGGCGCAAATCGCGCAGGCCGCGCTCGATGCAGCATCTGCTGGCGCGGCGATCGCTCACATTCACGTGCGTGATCCTATGACGGGAAAGCCCAGTATGCGCGTCGATCTGTATGCGGAGGTGGTCGAGCGTATTCGCGCGCAGAACCGCGACCTGATCATCAATCTGACGACGGGCGAGGGCGGACGGTTCACACCGAGCGAGGACGACCCGAAAGTGGCGGCCCCGGGTAGCACGCTCACGCAGCCTGAGAATCGCGTGGCGCACGTTGTGGCGATCAAGCCAGACATTTGTTCGCTCGATTTCAACACGATGAACTCGGGTGCGAATGTGGTGATCAACACGCCGACTAACGTGCGCAAGATGGCGAGAGCGATTGTCGAGGCCGGCGTGATGCCGGAGATCGAGGTGTTCGATAGCGGCGACATTCATATGGCCCGCGACCTGATTGACGAAGGCTCGCTCGTCGGCCCTCATCTTTTCCAACTGGTCACGGGGGTCAAATATGGCGCTTCGTCGACCGGCTCGACCTTGCTTTATCTGAAGTCGCTGCTGCCCGCCATTTGCCAATGGTCGGCGTTCGGTCTTGGGCGCATGGAGTTTCCGATGGTCGCGCAGGCGTTTCTCCTCGGTGGGCACGTGCGCGTCGGTTTCGAGGACAACGTCTATATCTCGAAGGGGAAGCTCGCCCGCGACAACGCGCAACTGGTCGAGAAGTGCGTGAACATTCTTGAGTTGCTTGGCGGCGAGGTGGCATCGGCTGCCGAGGCACGTGCGATGCTTGGGCTGCGCGCGAGAAATTGAGCAACCGGTGAGATATAGCGATGTTTCGGGCGCGGTGCGCCCGAAACAATCTGACTCATGTACAGATCGAGCACGGCAGACGAACTGTCGTTTGTCGTGCCGGGCCACCGACCCGCGACGACGGAAATTACCCGATGCGTACGAGACTTGTCTTGTAGCGCTCGCGGCGGTCGACATAGCTTTGCGCCGCTCTCTTCAATCCGGCGATCTGTTCTTCGGTGAGTTCTCGCACGACTTTGGCGGGCGCACCCAGGATCAGCGAGTTGTCCGGGAACAGCTTTCCTTCGGTGACGACGGCACCGGCGCCGACCAGACAATTGCGGCCGATGACGGCCCCATTCAATACCACGGCCTGAATGCCGATCAACGCCCCTTCCTTGATTGTGCAGCCATGCAGCATTGCCTGATGACCGATCGTGACGCCCTGTTCAATCGTCAACGGATAGCCCGGGTCCGTATGCAATACCGCGCTTTCCTGCACATTGCTGCACGCGCCAATGGTGATCGGTTCGTTGTCGGCGCGAATGGACGCGCCGGACCAGATACTTACGTTCTCCTCAATCACCGCACTACCGATTATCGTTGCAGAGTCGGCGACAAGCACGCTTTCGTGAATGATGGGTGACGCTTCACCAAGTTTGTAGATTGCCACGGTTTGTCCTTGCGAGCACTCCTCGGCGGTGGTCTTGGCCATGCCGACTGTGCAGTGGGATTGGCGCCAAATTGCGCTGGGATTGGAAGACGACATTGTATGCGGGTATACGAAGATCGCAAACGACTTTGAATCGTTATCCGAAGTATGTAAATGCGAGGAAGAAAAGTGGGGTGGCGAGCGGGAGCTAATTAAAATCTAACTCGGGAGCGGTACATTGAATTCCGGAACCATCCACAACCGTTACGGAGAGTACATGATGCTAGACCCATTTCAGCGAGCCGCTTTGATGAATGCGGTGAAGTGCGGAATTCGCGGGATCAATGGAGCGATACAAATGCTGAAGGACGAGTGCCCGAACGCCTTTCATACGGACGATACGCTGGCTTCGAGGATTTTCTATCACAGGCCACCTGATCACACACCGTGCAGGGGCTTTGTCGATGGACGGATGAACGATTGAGTACTACTTTAGCGTTTTCCATCCTCTAGGTGGGGGTGTTCAATCCATTTGTCGAAGGGTATCAACACGTACGAATTCGTCAAAGCAGACTCTGAACACACTGACGATCTCGTTGAGCGTGTATGCATGACCGGTCCGTATAGAGCTGCAGTCGCAAACAATGAACTCGGTTTGCACCATCGCGATTTTCTCGCCCGATTTCTTGTGCTACGCAGAATTGAACACTCCCACGTTCTGATTGACAGCACTCGGTACGATCGTGTGATCGGTGGATTGATTTGTGGCCCGTTATACGACTTCGAGCCGACCGGCTGGAGCATGTGCTCCTGGGACAGTATTCGTGGATTGCATGCTCCGTTCAAAACCCTGAAGATTCCCGAAACCTGCTTTATCGATGCGCTTGACGTGGTCCAGGATATGCCACGGAAAGGACTGGGAAAGGAGCTATTTCTGGCCACGGAATCGATCATCGTCAGGCACTCCTTACCACCTAGACCGGCAACGCCAAGTAAGCCCACTTTGCTACCGGCCGCGCGCAACCAGTCGAGAACACTTCGCTCACTCAGCGCGTCCAGAAAGGGGGCATCGCAGCAGTCACAGAGTGGGTTCATCTCTGCGAGATGCGCTACGACAATGGGTGAAGCCCATCTACGCGGCGTGGCACCGGGCTATAGATGAGAAGCGCGCAGCCCAGTCACCGCCGGCCGCATCGTCGAGCGCCGCGGTGAAGTCCTTCGTGCCCTGAGACTCGCCTGCATCCTTGGCGTCACGTTGGGCATCGTCAGTTGCGACGTCACGTCCGGCGTCTGCACTGACTTCGCCGAGAGTGGCGGCAACCCCGCTGTCTAAGCCAACAACCGGTATTCCAATTTGCTTGCGCGACACGGTATGCCGCGAGAATTTGCGGAACTGTTCCTTCCCATGTCCGTCCAATCCGCATTGGCATTACAAAATGTAATATTAGATACCCCAATCCCCGTCTCGCTTTGCTTTGGATGGCCCCTTTCACCACCCCGGAAACACAAAAACATATGAAGAAGATCGATGTGGTCGAACTCCATGCCGAACTCCCCGGATGTTCAAGTGCAAGGCGTCGAACAGTCGTCGAGCGTACGTTTTCGCAGTTTGATCCGCGGGGTATGCCCGTCGCGTTTGACCCGAAGAGTCCACCACGATCCTTTGACATCTTTAGTATCGCATCTCCCGGTCATCATTAGCTCGGGAACGCTCGCCTGAAGGACGCCGTGAGCATCCATACGACGGGCTATCGGCTCTCGGTTTAGCCTCGTCGTTAGTGCCAATTAAGGTTATGCAAAGGATATTCAAATGAGTGATGCGCAAGTGCTGGCGGAGACCCTTCCAATCATGTTGGTTGGTGCGATGAGCCCCGGTGCCAGTTTTCTCTTGGTAGCACAACGGTCGGTTATGTTCTGCAGACGGGATGGTGTCGCAATGGCGCTCGGTATGGGAGCGGCCGCGGTAGTCTTCAACGTTGTTGCCATTCTTGGTTTTGCCGCTGTGCTCAACTCACTGCAGTGGCTCAAGGCGTTGGGCGGGATTTACCTGCTGTATCTTGCATTCAAGACATGGAAGACCGCATCGGTTCAGATCGGCTTAACCGGTAAAGACGGAATCGAACGAAGAGGTACACTATTGCAGTCGTTCTGGATCGGGCTGACCGCTCATTTGCTAAATCCGAAGGCGCTGTTATTTTATGTAAGCGCGCTATCTGTGTTCATGGCAAGCAAACGCTCATTCTTCGCTCACGCACTATTGCTGCCTCTTGTTCTTTTCTTGGAGGTCGCGTGGTATTCAACAGTAGCAATTTGTTTTTCAAATCCTCGTCTTCAATCACTCTATTTGACCTTCAGGAAGTGGGTTGATCGCATTGCCGCTACGATGCTTGGAATTCTAGGTGCAACGATAATGTTCGTATGAGGGTTGCGGCGTGACCTATATCTGTCTTAAGCAAACGGGCGCTTGGCGTGCGTTTCGCGAGGCTGCTTCGACGTGTGTCGTCACGGGCCGGAGGCTGTTTGCCGAGAAGTGTGGGTTGCTCGGCTTGCACAGCACACTTGTGACCACACTCGCGCTTCCGTCCGCATGGACTGTCAACACGCTGCAACAGGTCCACGCGTGGAAAGCAGCGGCAGCGCGAGGGGAGTTCAGATACACCCGTGAGTTCGTAGACTTCATTTGTACACCCCTGTCCATTCGCGTGGATTGGAACACGACGTAGCGGCGTTTAGCACTTCAGCGCATCACGCGAACTATAGTCAGGGCTATGGAGGCAGTAGCACAAACAAGCCATGACGAACCTGTCGATTCGCCGCCTGAGCCCATGATTCCCGAGGGCCTCCTCCCGACCGAGGAGCCCGCAAAGGAGCCTCAGCAAGCGCGCAAGACCCTTCGGGACCTGTTGCCGTTCTGGAGGCAATGGAACGGATATGTCGAGACAGACAACGCCGTAAAGCGGGCAGGGAAAGCACTGGAGCCTTTCGAGGAAGCGTGCGGCGCTGAACGTTAGGCGTAGGGCGCACCCCGATCAAACTACCTGTTTGGGTAGGATTTTCCCTCCTTGTACCATTCCCTACCCATCGCCGGCGTTGAACCGTAATTATTGTCTCCATAAAGTTCGCTCCAACAGCGGTTCGATTGGCATGAAATTGTGGGGCGCAATGTGAACGCGGTCTGTCCAAGAATCAGGACGGGTTACGCTGTTCAACGTCAGACTATCGGATATTAAGATATAGATTCGATAATCTATCTCCGGCAGTAAACGTACCCGACATGTTAATAGATTGGGTGTCTCGCATTGGTAAATCGTATGCGTTCTCTCTGGAGATAAGCGTATGCAGGTCGGTACCTTCGCCGGCCGCGTGATTGAGTTATGGGCGAAGAAATGAGCCTCGGAGAAAACTTTGAAAAATAGGATTCCGAACGTTGTAGGAAGAGCCGACGAACAGTCTATCGCTGCGTAGGCTTTAGAAGAGCTCGATGGAATTTTCAACTCGCGAATCAGGCCATCGGCTTGGGACAGTGACGCAAGGAGAAGTGTTGTGACCAGAAATGCAAAGACCGTACGTGTGGCAACGGACGTCGGCGGAACGTTCACTGATCTTGTGTACTTCGAGATCGACCCTGTCAGCGGGAAGCAGACGATACGAACGGCGAAGTCCGATACGACACCGCCTAATTTCGAACAGGGAATTCTGAATGTGTTGCGAAAGGCAGACGTTCGCCTCGAAGACGTCAGCTTTCTTGCACACGGCACGACGGTTGTCATCAATGCGTTGACGGAGCGACGGGGAGCTCGAACCGGTTTGATAACTACGACCGGATTTCGGGACGTGCTGGAAATTGCTCGTGCGAATCGACCAGATTTTTTTAACCTGCAGTGGATCAAACCGATTCCGTTCGTACCGCGCCATTTGCGGCGTGAAGTGGCCGGACGCATGCACTTTGATGGCCAGGAACGTGAGCCGCTCGATTTGCGTGGACTTGCCGAGACTCTTGATGATTTCCGGCGCGAGGGTGTCGAAGCAGTCGCAATTTGCCTTTTGCATGCGTATGCAAACCCCGCGCATGAACAGGCGGTGCTTGCCGAGACAAAACGGCACTGGCCCGAAGTATCAGTCGTAGCGTCCCATCAAATTACTCGTGAATGGCGGGAATATGAACGGTCGAGCACGGCGGTGCTTTCCGCGTATGTTCAACCGCTCGCATCTCGCTACCTGGATAGTCTGGAACACGGGCTGCGCGCGGGTGGCTACAAGGCGCCGTTATACGTGATGCAGTCGAACTGCGGCGTCGACACTGTATCTCATGCGCGGGAAATTCCGATTACGATGGTCGAATCCGGTCCGGCGAGCGGCTTTTGGGGCGCAGCGGAACTTGGCCGTCTAATTGGTGAGCCAAACGTGTTGGCGCTGGATATCGGCGGCACCACTGCTAAATGCTCGCTTATAAAAAATGGCCAAGTAGCTCTCAAAACTGACTATTGGATTGAGAGAGATCGACTCAATGCGGGTTATCCGATCATGGTGCCGGTCGTGGACCTGGTAGAAATCGGCAACGGCGGTGGATCGATCGCGTGGGTCGATGAATTCAGTAAGCTGCATGTCGGTCCGCAGTCTGCGGGCGCGGTTCCTGGGCCGGCTGCATATGGACACGGCGGCACGGACGCGACGACCACGGATGCGAATCTTGCGCTTGGTCGCATCAATAGGGACTACTTCTGCGGTGGTGAACTCGTCGCTGATATGGATGCCGTCGACAGGGCGCTGGATCCGCTGGCGGCTTCTCTTGGCATGTCACGCGAAGAGATTGCCCGCGGAATCGTACGTCTCGCCAATGACAACATGGTCAACGCGTTGAAGATGGTGTCCCTGAGTCGTGGCCATGATCCACGCGACTTTACGCTTGTCGCGTTTGGCGGTGGTGGCGCGATGCATGCCGTCGCACTAGCACAAGAGCTGGGTGTAAAGAAGGTTGTCATCCCCCGCGGCGCCTCGGTATTTTCCGCATGGGGAATGACTATGTCCGACCTGCGACGTGACTTGTTCGTGAATCGGTTCTTCGAGGCTGATCGCGAGGGAGCGATCGCCGAAGTGCAGGTTCTGCTTGATGATCTGAAGGCGTCGGCGGTCGAACAATTCGCAGCCGAAGATATTGCTCCCGACCGTGTGAAGCTCACAATCAATTGCAAGCTGCGCTATCAGAACCAGGAACACTCAGTCGAGATTCCCTTGCGGATGGGCGAGCAAGTTGCAACGCATTGGGATGAGATCGTCAAACGATTCCACGCGGCTTACGAGCAGCAATATACCTATCGATTGGACGCCCCGCTCGAAATCGTGGGGTTTCATATTGTCACGACGGCTGAGATAGGAAAGTTGGATCTGGACGAGATGCCGGTAACAGGCGTGATGTTGGAATCGGCGATTAAGGGACGTCGATCCGTTGATTACGCTCTGCAGGGAGTTCACAAAGCAGTTATCTATGACAATGCAATGCTCGAACCTGGTATGACCTTCGTCGGCCCTGCAATTATCGAAGACTCCGGCACGACTATCGTTGTTCATCCGAACAACGATGTCAGCGTTGATCGCCTCGGTAACATCCATATCACCATCTGAGAAAGACGGAAAACCGAAATGAGTCAGATCGATATTTTCACCCTCGAGATCATCCAAAACGCGTTGCAGGCGACTACCGACGAGATGTTCGCGGCAATGCGCAAGACGGCAATGAGCCCTATCATTTATGAAGTTCTTGATATGGGAACGGGAATCACCGATGCCAGAGGCAATCTCGCTAGCTCCGGTGCCGGTATGCCGCTGTTTGTTGGTGTGCTCGACAAGGCAGTGAAAAAGATTCTGGAACAACATGCGCAACCAGGCGAAATCGAGCCAGGCGATATCTTCATTACGAATGATCCGCACAATGGCGGCGGTGTAACGCATCTTAACGACGTAGTGCTCGCAATGCCCGTATTTTCAGGCGAAACACTTGTCGCTTGGACCGCCAACATTGCCCACTGGAACGACATGGGTGGAATGGTACCCGGTTCCATGTCGACAGACGCCCGCGATATGTACCAGGAAGGCTTGAGACTCGCGTGCGTAAAGCTTGTCTCGAAGGGACGGCCAATCCGTTCCGTCATGCAGATTTTGCGTTCGAATACGCGCATGCCGGACTTCATGGAAGGCGACCTGTGGGCGGGCATCGCGGCCGTACGAAGCGGTGCAAATCGCCTCGTTGAACTGACAGAAAAATATGGGACTGAAATTTTCCTCAGGGCTGTGGATGACTTTATGGATGTTGGCGAGAAAGTTTCGCTGAAAGCCTTGAAGGATGGAGTGCACGGGCGCTTTGTCATGCAGGAGCCTCAAGACGATGGCCAGACATTCAAGGTGCAGGTTGAAGTCACGGACAGCGCAATGGTTATCGACCTGCGCGATAACCCGGACCAGGCGGCAGGCCCACACAATTTAAGTCGCGACGGCGCAGTCATCGCGGCGCAAATGGCCTTTAAGGCAGTGACCGCGCCTCAGGCCTTCACCAATGGCGGGAGCTTTCGCCCACTTACGGTTTTGACTCGTCCCGGAAGCGTGTTCGAAGCGGGTAACTCGGCCGCTGAAGGGTTCTACTTCGAGATGGTGATCCGTGTCTACGATCTCATCCTGCGCTGTCTTGCGCGGCATCTGCCAGATCGACTGCCCGCTGGCAGTTTCTCGTCGGTTTGCGCGACTATCATTGGCGGAGTCCATCCCGATACCGGCCGCATGTTCACATTGATCGAACCCGCTGTTGGCGGCTGGGGTGCTGATCGGGGCCGCGATGGAAATAGTGCAGTCTATTCCGGGGTGCATGGTGAAACCTACAACTGCCCTGTCGAAGTCTCCGAGTCTCGTTATGGTCTCTTCGTCGACCGGATGGAACTGAATGACGAGCCAGGCGGCCACGGGAAGTATCGCGGCGGCCGCGGGATTCGACTTGACTACGTCGTGCGATCCGACGGCGCTTTCCTGACTTGTGGCTACACGCGCGCGAAAATTCCGCCATGGGGGCTAGAGGGCGGGAAGGACGGATCGCTGAACTATATCGAAGTTATCCACGCAGACGGTGGCAACGCACGCCATTCTATGGTTAGCGGACTTAAGTTAAACCAGGGTGACATCATCCGCGTGCGGACTGCATGTGGTGGTGGATATGGTGATCCCGCCGAGCGTGAACGAAACCTGGTCATCGAAGACGTACGAAACGGCTATCTAAGCATTGAACTGGCCGCCGAAATTTATGGCGTCACAGTTGCGGAGAGCGGCAATCACGTCTAAAGACGATGTATAGGCTGAGAGGCAAAAGGATTTTTCGCGAGAAGTTCCGCCCGTTGATTTGCAAACGGAACGAAGACCGTTATTTCGATCAGTTTATCAGCTACTGTCTGTTTTCTGAGTACGTCGATTCTGATGGAATGCCTGTCGAGGATCAAGTACGTCACCGTTATCGACGCTCGTCTGATGGGGCCAGGCACACTCAAAGCACCTGCGTAATTGAAAAGCGTGATGATCCGCTGAAATGTCTCAGTTGGTCATCACTAAATGTCATCGTTCGGCGAACACGCAAGCGGAAAGTGGAGAGATTCTGGCATCAATACTTCTGAGATTGATAAACCTGGGATGTAGTTAACCTTTATATTTAGAAGGACGAAACATTGTGAAACCGTGCAGTCTTTATGGCGCATTCGCGGTCATGTCGTCAGTCGCGCTGATTTCGGCTCCGTTGCACGCGAACGCGGACGAATTTATCGGATTCGGTCAAGCAGCAGCGCCAGGGTCTTGGGCGCTAGAGACTTTTCCTGTATTTCAGCATACAGGACCTAACTCCAACACGGTTTATTCGTCGATCGAGCCGGCGTACTTCACGGAAACGGGTTTTACCGAGACACATCGCGACCAGTTCGAATTGTGGGCGGCCGGATCGCCAGGCTATTCGAATACCCACGGGGTTCCAGGAGGAAGCGCATTTGGTTTTGCCTCTCCCAATCTGGCAGTCGAGTATTACTTCAATGTTCTCGTACCCGATGCCGACCAGCCAGTCGGTTCGCCAGGCTACAAGACCTTTTGGACCAGCCCAACGCTCTTCGTCGTTTTCCCGAACGGAAGTTCGAAAAGTGCAGGATACGGCGCCGGAGCCAACCAGTATTCCTATGGATTAAACGTAGGAAATTACCTCCAGAATGGCAAGATTGGCATCACTTTTAATCCGATTGAGTTGTATTACGCGGGGCGAAATCTGAATGCGACTGACATCGGCAATGGTCAGTTGGAAAAACTACGTGGCGGGTTGAGCCTCACGCTGATGGACGTAGCGGCCGGCTATCAAGTTCGCGACGATCTTTTCCTGGGTATTCATCACGCATACGACATCTATAGTTGGAAAGGTTCAGATTTCGCTGAGGAGCGAGAGGGCAAGATTGGTCCAAGCTTCACATACCTCGGGTTGGCCAGGTACGGACTGTATGTTTCCGGAAACGTCAACTTCGACTACTACACGTCCTCTAACCTGAAGCACTCTATTTCAGTGACGATGTCGATATCGAAAACCCTATGAGGGGATGTCAAATGCCATCGGATCATTAGGTAGGCACGATGGGCGGTGGGCGGGGATCGAACCGAGGAAATGATCCTCAGATGTACGCGTGAATCTGGCCTTCTCCATGGATGCAGCAAGCAGTCGGAGTGCTACCGATCGACTTGGTGATAAGGGCATTCAAAATGTCCGGATCGCTCGCCACGTTTAAAAAAACATTTTAATTGGGCATCAAGTCGCGCGTAAAGCCGTAGACCTGCGCTTGTTTTATTCGAATGACTTCGGGCTCTTTCAGGGGACCGCTACCCATTAGAAACGCGTTGGTGTTTTGAGCAAATACAACCTATCGGTAAGGACAATTTCATGAATAGCCCTTCGCAAGACGTTGAAGTAATCCCACAGTTGACCTATCCTCCTGATTCTTCGCAACACCCGTCCACTTCTATAGGGCGTGCTCCAAGAGACACTTCGCTTTCTGTCGGTCAAATCTTCGAATCGCTTCCGTTGACGAGAGAGCATCTGAAATGCTGCTTTGCTTTGTTCTTCGTCTTCGTGATGGAGGCCTGGGAGATGATGATCATTGTTTATACATCCCCACTTATTGCACGGGAGTTCAAGCTCAGTTCCGTTGCCGTCGGTAACCTGATGGGGGCGATGTTTGTCGGAATGGGAATAGGCTCAGTCATCTGGGGCCCTATTTCGGACCGCATAGGCCGGAAAAAGACGATCATTTCCAGTTTTATGCTTTACGGTATTTTATCCTTGGCAAGCGCATTTTCGCCGGACTATTCGACTCTGTACGCGCTACGGTTGATGTGCGGGGTGGCGGCAGCTGGCGTGTTCGTCGTGGTGTTTCCTTACTTTACTGAATTATTACCTGTTCGCTCACGCGGCCCCTTTACCACCTACCTGGTAGCTGGCTGGCCAGTCGGCGTGTTTTTTGCTCTCGGAGCCACAATCTGGTTGACGCCGATGGGGTGGCGCTGGGTGCTTGGTATGAGTTCGCTCGCAGGGCTCTGGGCTCTCGTGGTCGCCTGGCTGGTACCCGAATCTCCTTACTGGCTGGTTGGTGTGGGACGCCCAGAGCAGGCACGAGCCTCGATTTTGCGACTCAGCCGAGGCGCGACAGTGATTTCGCCGCAACAGAACCTGCATGTTGAGAAGGTCACGCGTGGTGCTTGGCGGAACATCTTTTCTGGCCGTGTTTTGCCGATGACGTTGCTTCAGATTGCCATCAACTTTACGTTATCCTGGGGCTACTGGGGATTGCAGACGTGGTTACCTACGCTGTTGCAGCAGCGGGGCCTAAGCTTGCCGCAAAGCTACGGTTTTATAGCACTCTCAGCCGCCTGTTCAATCCCGGGTGGCATGAGTGCGTCGTACCTGACGGGAAAGTTTGGACGAAAGAAAGTGATGATTGCTTATATAGCAATGGCTGTGGCCGCAGGGTATGCATTTGCAAACTCGCAAACGATGACGGCTCTTTATGCCAGCAATTTCTCGCTTGCATTCTTCAGCCTGGGTGCTTGGGGAGTGTGGGACACATGGATCGCCGAAATGTACTCTACTCAACTACGCACAGTCGGCTATAGCTGGGCGGTGTTTGCACAGCGGCTTGCCAATATGGTTGCTCCTTCGGCCATCGGCCTTCTGATTGCCCAGGGTTACTCTTTCAACGTCACAACCACTTTCATTAACCTGTTCAATGCTGCGGCCGCCATGATGGCCCTGTTCATGCCGGAGACTGAGGGGAAGGATCTCGCATAGCGCCGGAATGCGCCCCACAGCAGTTTTGGCCGAACAGTGGGGCGGTGCATCGATCTAGGATTGACGCCGTGCCTCAATGTTGCTTAGTCCTGATCTATCAGTGTTAGATCGCTGGGTTAGCGAATCAAGTGCGCCTGTTCGTTTTTCATCTATCGGATAGAAGATGGATTCTGTGACACGACGTTACTTGCAGGAGCTGTACCGCTTTAACATGAGGAAACTGCCCGTGCCACAGGGCGCCATTCGGTTGAGAAGCTTTTTACTGTTCCTAGTTGGTGACCCTACGTTTCAGATGGACAAGCGGATGCATATGAAAAATCAATCGATAGGAGAATCAAAAATGCGTGCCCAAGCTTTTAAAGGATGCATGGGATTGCTGCTTCTAGCCGCCGCGTTTGGCGTCTACGCACAGAGTGGCGGAGGTCCGGTTTCACCCGCACAGGCCTCCGAAATAATCGCTCGGCAAAATAGTGACAAACAGACATCGGCCAAAGTTTTTTCGGCTATTGTCAGCGCCGGCGTTGATGGTTCGAAACTCAAGGTTCGCGCATATAAGGGTGTCGTGACGCTTCGAGGCTCGGTGCCCGACGCCGATCAGGTTCAGGCGGCTTCCGCAGCAGCGGCAATTGTGCCGGGCGTAAAGGCTGTCAAAAATCGATTAGGCGTTAGCCAATAGTTTGAAGGCCAGGGGCGCATTGTTCGAACTCTGATCTGCAATGGCCTGGGCTAAATCTGACGGTGGTCGGCTTCTCGTGCTGTTGCGCGGTGGCGCGGAGGACATAGACCGAAGCGGGAATGCGCGCGGCTAACCGCAAGGAGTCCATCACGACTCGGGAACAGAAGGTCGTCCGCGCCAAGGTCGGTATGCCCGGACTGACCCGGCAACCAGGTAAAGTCAGCCAGGCCTGCCGGGTAAGGGGATGTTTCCGGATCCGCTCAGGCGCTAAAAGCGACGCACCGAAGTGAAAGGTGGCTAGATTTGCTGCGATCGATCGATATATGACCTGGGGGTGTCGCCGAGCATTTTTCGAAAGAAGGAAATGAAAATGCTGTCGCTGGAGAACTCCAGTTCCCCCGCCGTGTACGAAATACTGTGCCCGGTGGCCAGGAGTTCTATCGATCGCATCAGACGCCATTGCTGACGCCACTGTTGATACCCCATCCCGGTCTCTCTCTGGAAAATGCGGGTAATGGTCTTCCCACTTGCCCCGACCGCTTCTTCCAGCACCTGCAATTCCGGTGGCATGCGATCCGGCTGGGAGGTCAGCTTCACGAGGCGGCGATCGGAGGGTAACGGCAGCAACATTGCCTCCTGCGGCGCATCGCTTATTTCGTGAATACAGAGTCCGAGCAGGTGCGCATGCCGACCATGGCGCCAGTCTTCATGAAAATCCGCCAGTGCGATTGACTCAAGGACCGCGCGCAGCAATGGGCGGACGTCGATCACGCGAACAACGTCCGGTAGCGACGTGCTCAGGTCTGGCCTGAACCAGAGCGACCGATAATCGACCGTTTGCTGCATCACCGCGCGATGTGCCGTGTGCGGTGGAATCCAGACGGCGCGCGATGGCGGAAGCAGGCACAACCGGTCAGTCAGGGTGATCCGGATGCAGCCACGCCGCGCGTATAGCAATTGCCCCCGCTGGTGCAGATGCGAGCCTGAATCGTGATCGCCCAGCGAGGTCGCAAGACCAATGACCTCGGCATCGAAGGTGTCGGGGTCGAACGTGTCAGTTGCGTCAGTTGCGTCGAGATAGGGCATGCAAGCCATTGTCCCATTTCAGATATTTTTTGTCCAAAAACCTGTAACCGGACTGGTGAGAATGATCGACCATAGCGTCTTTCGTCAGGAGGACGGTGTCATGCAAGCGAGAGGTCTGCTCCCATTATCCATCGCGTTGTTGATGTTTCCGCAAATCGCCCAGACCCTGTTCAGCCCGGCTCTAGCCGACTTTTCACGGGCATTTTCGGTTCCTCCTGAAGCGGCGAGCCAAGCCCTTGCGGTTTACTTTGTCGCGTTTGCTTTCGGCGTACTGGTCTGGGGACGCGCATGCGACCGGATCGGCCGCAAGCTGGCGATGTTGGGTGGCTTGTTCGTCTATGCAATCGCCTGTTGTGCCGCGTTTGTTGTCACCACGTTCGATGGTTTGCTGGTATCTCAGGCCGCTGCTGCTTTCGGCGCGGCCGTCGGCTCGGTTGTCACGCAGACGGTGCTCAGGGACCGCTACGCAGGGGCAGAGCTAGCCAGAATTTTCTCGATGGCGGGCATGGTGCTCTCCGCTGGTCCCGCCATCGGGCTGTTCGCGGGCGCGGCGCTGGTGCGCAGCTTCGGCTACGAAGGTGTGGTGGCCGCTCTATTCGTACTCTCGTGCGTGCTGATTGTCTGGACCGTGACCGCGCTGCCCGAAACTCGCCCGCCGCGTCGTACGACCGAGCCGCTTTCCGCAACGTTGAACCTGATGCTTCGGGATCCGCTCATCTGGCGTGCCGCCCTGCTGGTTGCTGTATTCAACGTCGCGCTTTATAGCTATTACGATCTCGGCCCATTCGTTTTCCAGCGACTCCATCTTGGCACCGAGATGTACGGGTACAGCGGAGCCTTGCTGGCGCTAGGCTCAGCGCTGGGTGCGTGGATCAATCGGCACAGGCTCAAGGCGGGCAGTCAGGCCGAAAGCATGCTGCGAATGGCAAGCGTGTTGATGCTGGGAAGCGCGCTTGGCGTCGCTGTCTTGCAGGACAGCGCGTGGTTCCTCGCACCAATGCTGCTAGTTGTAGTGGCGTTCGGTGTCGCCATCCCCAATGTGCTCGGCCACGCGCTTGTCGCCTACAAGGACAGGCTGGGCTCCGCGGGCGCGCTGTTCGGTTTGATGTACTACCTGGCGATCGGCGTGGGAATGATGTTAGCCGCGTCGACCCAAGCGCTTGGCGGAATGCTAATCGTGTGCGGCGTGATCGCGACGATATTGTGCTTGTTTGGGGTTGGTGCAGGGCGTGAGCCACGTCAACACAACACGCACAGCGTAGGAAAATCTTAACCCTAGCGTTCTAGCATGGACCTTGGCATGAACCAGCAAGCGCAAGAATCGAAATCACCTAACACCTGGATGTGGGTGGGCAAGCTCGCACCGCCCGAGACGCAACTGGAAGCGGTGCCGCGCCACGACTTGCTCTGCAAACTTCGGCACCATTTGGTTAGGCCGTTGACGTTGGTCGTATCGGCGCCCGGCTTCGGCAAAACGACATTGCTGGCACAGTTTCGCTCGGAGCTACTCCTGGGCAAAGACCGTCTACCCGTCGCCTGGTTGTCGCTGGACGAGGCTGACGCTGATGCGAACCGCTTTCTTACCTATCTTTTGCTGGCGCTCGAAGGTGCCGGAATAAATCTGGGGGGGCTATCCCCGAAGGCTCACTCGCGGGCCCTGGATGCTAGCCCTCAACGCACCGTGACTGCGTTGCTGCAAGCCCTTGCAGGTGAAGGGCGTCGCATCACGTTAATGCTTGATGACTATCAGCGAGCGGAGTGCGACGCAATCGACGGAATCTTGCTGACACTGCTCGAGCGCGGTAGCAAGTGGCTGCATCTGGTCGTGGGCAGCCGTTCTCGCCCTTCATGGCCCATTGCCACGCTAAAGGCTCGTGGATTGGTGTACGAGGTGGAGGCCAGCGATCTAGTGCTTTCGCTTCCTGAGGCGTCTCAGATTCTCGGCCCGGAATTGGGCCCGTCGGCGCTTGCCACGGTTCATGCGAAGACGGAAGGTTGGGCTGTGGCTGTGCAATTGGCGCGTCTCTGGCTGGCGCGCGGCAGCGGGTCGGCATTCGGATTTCCGTCATTTTCTGGGCGCGTGGCGGAGATGGCGGAATATTTAGCCGAGCAGATCTTCGACAACATGCCGGAAGATTGTCGCGAATTCCTGTTAGAAACATCGCTACTGGAGCGCTTCAATGCTGAGCTTGCGGATGTCGCCCGGGGCCGAACAAACAGCGCTGGCGTGCTGATGCGTCTGACGCAATTCCACGCCTTGCTTGTTCCTTTGAATGCTGATCATAGCTGGTTTCGTTATCACCTGTTGTTGGAAGATTTCTTACGGCCGCGGCTGGACATGCCCCGGGCGCAGCAAATCCACCGTGCAGCTGCCGGGTGGCTGGCGGAGCAGGGCGATTGGGTGATGGCGGTCTCACATGCGCTACGAGCGAATGACACACAACTTGGCGTAAGACTTGTCCTTCATGCCGGGGGATGGGAGGTTGTGCTAAAGAAAGGAATCGGCTATGCGCAGGGTTTGCTTCAGCAGTTCGATGACCTTGCCCGGCGCAGCGAACCCCACCTCATCCTCATGCAGGCTTATCTGCAGGCCAAGCTAGGCAACGAGGCGTTGGTTTCGGAACTTCTCCGTCTAGCGCAGGTTGCCGTGAAAGGTGACGCGCGTCTGGAGCGCGACTTTGAAATCATACGAGCGTTGGCGGATCTCTATTTTGATAACTTTGAAGACCCGGCGTCCTGGCCGCTGACTGGAACCGAGGCAAGCAACCGTATGCCCGACGATCCCCTCGCTCAAGGCACCTTGCTATCCGTCGGCGCGGTAGGTTCGTTGGCGCGAGGCCGAATGGACCTAGCAATCCAGGCGTCCAGTGAGGCGCGCGCGCAGATGCGTCTGGTCGGGAGTCCCTTGGGCGAAAACTATTGCCTCATGCATAGTGCCTTGGCGCTCACCATGACTGGACAAATTACGGCCTCAAGGCAATTAATCGATGAGGCCCTGACAATGGCAGAGGCGAACTTTGGCACCGAGAGTTCCTTGAAATCGATTGTCGGCGCTTTCAAGGCTCAGCATCTTTACTGGGGAGGCTCGTGGACGGAGGCGTCGCGATTGATACAGGAGGGACAAGACACGCTTGAAAATACTGACGGATGGTTTGATGTTTTTGCCGCTGCCGCTGAAGTTTCATGGCGTGTGGGTGTTCGACACCACGGAATGCAACATGCGTTGTCGGTGCTGGATCATACGGCTCAGATAGCCAGAGACCGTCATCTGCGCCGGCTTACGAGCTTAGTACATGCGTGGCGCGTGGACCTCCTGTCTCAATGCGGACTCGCATCCGAAGCGCAGCATGAGGCTCGAGCCGCGAATCTTGATGCTACGTGGCCATCCTCTTTCGAGTCCGGCTTCGATTGGCGTATTCGAGAGGCCAGCGCACTAGCACTGGGGCGCATGCAACTGGCGACGGGAGCAGCAACCGCTGTGCTCTCACGTCTGCAACGCAATGCAGAATTGATGGAGCAAGCAGGATTGCGGTTGCCAGCGCTCCGCCTGCGGATGCTGATGCTGGTTGCCAAACGAAAAGTACAAGGAGGCGAAATTGCACAGATGGAGGTCAGCGAAGGCCTTTCGCTGGTGATTACCCATAACGTCCCTGGCCTCCTTCTTGAGGTGGGCCCTTCCATCCTGCCGATCGTACAGCGGATGGAAGGCGGACTGCCTGTGGCTGTATCTACGGCGATAACCCAGCTGCGGGGGTGGCAGGCGCACCCAGTACGACCGCGAGCTCAATTCAGCGGCAAGGAAACTCAAGTCCTGGTGCTACTTTGCAGAGGCCAATCGAATAAGGCGATCGCACTGGCGCTTGATATCTCCGGAAATACCGTAAAGTTTCACCTCAAGCAGATTTTTCAGAAGCTAGGGGTTGAAAATCGTGCCGCGGCGATTAGCGCTGCATTGCGACAAGGACTGCTCGCCTCTGAACCCTGATTAGGGCTTGCCTTGCCAACCTACACCGCATCCGACTCCTTACTACCGTCCAAGATGGATTGTCGCTATACCGGCTGATTATCCGCGAAGCAATGCCAGTACCTCTCGGTGCAGCACAGGGAGTGATATGGACCCCAAATCCGCCGCGGTTAGTGCTGGAGTCGCATCCCGTGCGAGCGTGTGATTGCTGTTGTTGGCCATGGTCGGAGAAAGACCATCTGTTCGAAGAGCGGGGCGCGCTGCGAACGCCCGATGAAGTACCTGCCACGCGTCCTCATCAAAAAGAGACCTCGGTCCTTTTGCCAGCCTGAATTTTTCCACGTACGTCGCTGCAACCCCGCACTCGGTCATAGGAGCATTCGCGTTCAACTTCAAGAGCGAGGTGGCGCGTCGACAGGGTGCGACGCGCGCTCACACGTACCATGATGTATGGCAGGGGCTGCGCACTCTCGGATCGGAGACGAAAGGTGCGGTGGGAACAAAGGTGCGCTCGGACCCCGCTCTCTATCCTCGACGCGACGACGAGGGTCAGGAAGTGGTGATCAGGAAACCGGGCTTGCCAACCACGGCCACGGCCTGGCAACGTTCGGACTTGATCGCGTCGGTCGTACCCGTCCATCCCGGGTGTCGGTCCCATCACGGCGAGCGTGCTAGCCGCCGAAATGGGCGATGGCAAGCAATACGGCTGCAGCCGGGACTTCGCCGCGTCGATCGGGTTGGTACCTCGCCAGTACAGCACCGGCGGCAAGGCCAACCTGCTGGGGATCAGCAAGAGAGGCGACAAGAACCTGCGCAGATTGCTGGTCCAGGGCGCACGATCGTAAATGCAGCGGCTCGATACGCAGTCGGGCCGTCTGGCAGACTGGGTCCGCGCGATGCTGACGCGCCGACACCCGAACGTGGTGGCCTGCGCCTTGGCGAACAAGCTGGCGCGCACCGCGTGGGCGCTGGCGACCCGTCACTCGACATTCGATGCCGGATCTGCCGCCCCCGCTTCCGGCTTTACCGAAGTCTACCCATCTGGTTTTGCGATCGCTGAAATTTGATGACGTGAACGGCACACCGGCCTGACGAACAACCTGCCAAAAAAATTGGCTCTCGAAGCCGATGGGCTTTTCAGGATCGTCAGGCGCGACTCTCATCGTGGCGCGGGGAGATATCCGCACAACGACGCCGGATAGATTTAAGCAAGCCAACCACAACGTCAAAAATCAAGGTTGCAAAAACGGGGGTGACCATAGATTTTTTTCGCTTGCGATTTGAGACGCTGGATTTAAGCTGGATCGAAATCGCAACCTTTCCAGTCAATGCAGCAAACGGGACCTCCTAGACTGGTGGTTATCACCCGCGTCCCTGACGCATCGATCCGCCGGTTTCCGGCATCATTTTGCCCGTTGGGACCACGTCCCCGGGGCGTCGTTCAATTGGGCACCTTTTAGCGAGGAACCCCTGAACCCGTCAAACCCCGCAGACGCCAGTCGCGTTTCGATTGCACGTCTCGAAGCGGCAATCAACGTCTGGCGCGATGCGCAGTTCACCGTTCCAGAAGCAGGCGAAATACTCGTGCTCGACAGTGAGAGCCGGTGTCTTGCCGACCTGTACGGCCAGATGATCTACAACGGATGGACAAGCGTTCCGCTGGCTGCGCTCTCGCAGACCCAGCGGGACGCCCTGGCCGCCGCTGAGGCATAAGCCTCGACCTTTTCCCAGCGTCGAACGACGCATCGATCCGCCGGCTTCCGGCACTCAACCTTTCCCGCGGGGACACGTCCCTGTGGGATGTCCTTGCGGGTTTTCCTTTGCGAGAACCCCATGAATGCATCCGTAAAAGCCACTGTGGCGAACACCGCCAATCAGGCACCTGCAAACCAGGTGACTTCATCCCAGTTGGTCGAACTGCTTACCGCCTATGTTCCGGCGCGTTTGCCGGTGCTCATTACCGGCCGTCCGGGTATTGGCAAGAGCGATATCGTGGAACAGGTTGCGCGAGCAACCGACCACGAACTGCTCATCAGCCATCCGGTGGTGGAAGACCCGACGGATTCAAAGGGTCTGCCATTTCCGTCGCCCGACGGCAGCACGGCCTCCCACCTGCCGTTTGGCGACCTTGAACGGGCGGTGCACAGCGCCTTGCCTCTGATCTGGTTTCTCGATGACCTCGGACAGGCCTCTCCGGCTGTTCAGGCCGCGAAGATGCAACTGTTGCTCGCGCGGCGAATCGGCAACCACGTGTTGCCCGATCACGTCACCTTCATTGCGGCCACCAACCGGCGCACCGACAACGCGGGGGTGACGGGGATTCTGGATCCCGTCATCTCGCGGTTTGCGACTGTTGTTCAGCTGATCCCGACGATTCAGGACTGGTCGACGTGGGCAGTACGTAACAACGTGCCGCCCGAGCTGATCGCGTTCCTGCGCTTCCGGCCAGATCTGCTGTCTGTCCAGAAAACCAGCCGGGACATCGAGAACTCGCCAAGCCCGCGCAGCTGGGGCTTCGTCGGCAAATCGATGAACGTGGTGCCGAAGTCGCTCGAACTGACCTCCTATGCAGGTTCGGTAGGAGAGGGCGCCGCGACCGAGTTGCTCGCCTTCCTCGGCATCTATCGCGAGTTGCCATCGCCCGATGCGATCCTGCTGTCTCCCGAGACGGCGATCATTCCGGAAACGTCCGCGGCGCTCTATGCGACAACGACAGCGTTGGCGGCACACGCGACCGAAGGCAACTTCGACCGCGTGCTGACCTACAACGACCGGCTGATCGACGCGGGACACCGCGAATTCGGCGCGCTCCTCGCGCGTGATGCCATCCGGCGCACGCCGACCCTGCAGAACACGCACGCATTCATCCGTGCGCAAACCGGTTCCCTCGGAGAAATCATCCGGGGCTGACCGGCAGGTCTTTCCCGCTTCATCGGTGCTTTTTTTTGCCACGGCCCGCTTGCGCGCGCCGTGGCTTTTTTCTTTCCGCTGCATCCATCCTATTTTTCTATTCAGGAGTTTTTCCATGAACATTACCGATATCAAATCGAAAGTCATGCTCGCGTCCGTCACCATCTCCATGTGGCAGGCCCGCTGCTTCGACGAAAAGGCGACGGAGGAAGTCGAGAAGTCGCATGAAACCAAGGGAATTGGACGCTTCAACAAGCGTCTGATGCCCGAGCATGCGCCGAGCTACAAGGAAGTGGTGTCGATCGGCAACCGAATCCGCTCGTACTACTACGACCACTCGCTGAAGTACGACCAGCTTGGCGTGCGCCTGCTGCCGACGATGATCTACATGGACTTCGCCGACCAGATGCGCAAGCTGAAAGACGAGTTTGATCTGGCCGTGTCGGTCTTCCTGACGGACTATCTTGACCTGAAGGAAAAGGCGCGCGCGGAGCTGAACGGGCTGTTCAACGAGGCGGATTATCCGAGCCTCGCGCAGATGTCCGGGAAGTTTGGCATCAAGATGGCCGTGCTGCCGTTTCCGGACGCAAGCCAGTTTGGTATCGATCTGCCCGACGACGTTCTCGCCGATCTGCGCTCTGAAATCGACCAGCATGTAGTGGCTTCGATCTCGACGGCCAATAGCGACCTGGTCGGCCGTCTGTACGAGGCCACCTCGAAGCTGGCTGACCGGCTGTACGCGGTCGGTAATGTGCGGCTCGACGTCACCAACCAGGTGCGCGAACTGTGCGAGTTGCTGCCGAAGCTGAATTTCAGCAACGACCCGAAGCTCACACACATTCTCGATCAGGCCAGAAAGCACCTTGCGGTTCATACCGGTGCGGATCTGAAAGAATCGCGTGTGCTGCGCTCGCAGGTCGCGTCCAAAGCCCAGGAAATCGAGGGGCTGATGGCGGCGTTCATGGGCAGTACACCAGAGCCGATGATCGACCAGGCGCCGGTGTCGCAGGAACAGACACCGCTTCTGCGACTCGTCGCCTGAGGTGGCCATGGATCCGCGTATCTCGAAGCAGCGTACTGCGCTTGTGCTGGACCAGCCGTTTTTTGGCGCGCTGTCCCTGCGCCTGAAAGTGGTCGAGGATCCGTCCTGCAAGACGTTCTGGACGGACTCGGTATCGATCGGCTACAACCCGGCGTTCCTCGCGGGGCTGAACGATCTCGAAACGCGCGGCTCGCTGGCGCATGAGGTCCTGCATGTGGCTAACGGCCATTGCTGGCGCCGCGGCGATCGCGATCCCGAGTTGTGGAATCGTGCCTGCGACTACGCGATCAATCCGATCGTTATTGATGACGGCATGTTGCTACCCAAGGGTTCGCTGATCGACGCGCGCTTTCGCGGCAAGTCGGCCGAGGAAATCTACGGCATCCTTGCGCAGGAGAAGCGGCAGAAGCAACAGCAACAGCAACAGCAGCAACAGCAGCAGGGGAAAGGGCAACAGGATGGTGGCAAACCGGGAGGGCAGTCTGGCCAGCAGCCAGACGATCCGACCGGGGGCAGTAGCCCGCCGCAATCCGCGAACGGCGCGAACACACCGTCCGCAAGTCCAGATCCGGCTGCGGCTGCGGCTGCGTCTTCCGATGCCGCTCCAGCCTGTGGCGAGGTCCGTCAGTACGTAGCCGACGACCGCGCGAAGCAGGAAGCGGAATGGAAAGTTGCCGTGCATCAGGCCGCGAAAGCGGCCAAGATGCGCGGCGGCATGCCAGGTGGTCTGCAGGGGATGATCGCGCAGGCGGTCGAACCTGCTGTCGACTGGCGGCCGATCCTGCATCGCTTTGCGCAGGATTCGTCGCCGACGGATTACAGCTTCGCGATCCCGAACCGTCGCTATCTGCATATGCGCCTGTACCTGCCGTCGCTGCATGAACCGGCGGTTGGCGACGCGGTGTTCGTGCGGGACTCGAGCGGTTCGGTCTGGGATGAGACCCAGGCGCAGTTCGCAGCGGAAATCCTTGCTGTGAACGACGCCGTGCGGCCGCGCCGGTTGATCGTGATGGACTGCGATACGCGGGTCACGCAGATCCAGACGTTCGAACGCGGTGAAGCCATTGACCTGCAGCCGGTTCTTGGTGGTGGGGGAACATCGTTCGTCGATCCGTTCAGGCGGCTCGCGGACGACGGCATTCACCCTGCGTTCCTGGTCTATCTGACCGACATGGACGGCCGGTTTCCCGATGAGGAGCCGTCCTATCCGGTGCTGTGGGCGTCAACGACGCCGCTGCGGCGCGCCAGACAGGCGCCGTTCGGTGAGGTAGTCGAAGTGATCTGTTAGTGGGGCAGGATGTTCGCCCGTTTCCTTGACCCAAGCCCGGCTATTGCAGTCGGGCTTTTTTTTGCCCGGCAGAATCGCGGGAAGCTTGCGCAGGAAAAGAAAAAGCCCGCGCGGTGGCGGGCTGAATCCATATCGGAGGAGACATGGAGGAGACGGGCTAAGTATAAACCCTTAACCGATTTTGGCAAGTGCATCGTGGCGGATTCGCCATCAGGCCCGTCTTCTCGCCATCGATGCTGGCGGTTCGCCCGCGCGAAAGCGCTCCAGGCGATCGCTCGCTTCGGCTACCGCCCGAAGCGGCGCCTGTCGCAACTGTCCGTCGTAGGTCGAGACGATGACAGCAAACCGGTCCACGGCATCGTTGTCCAGACGCCATTCGCCGGTGTCGCGCCCACGGTCAAACGCTGCAGAAACGTCGGCCTCGGCCTGCCGCATCTGCTCGAACGTCGCTTCGCCATAACCGGCTTCCGCGAGAAACCCGGTCAGGATCATGGTCTGTGTGAGCGTCTGTGCTGCATGAACATTGCCTTGCCGCCGGCGCATCGCATCAAGCGCGATATGCACGCGCAGCGCGAGATCGTCGCAGGTCGCCAGCGGCATGGGCAGCAGCAGGGTGCGGTTTTTTCGTGCTCGTGCAGCCTGTGGGCTTTGCCGGAACGGGATTGCTTTTGCCATCGGTCAATTGCGGTAGTAGAGGTGTGTGTTGATCGCGCGGGCTATATCGGCGCGCGGCGACGTTTTATCAAGTCGATTCCTGGCCCCGCTGCCGGCGAGCCTGCACGAACGCTTCGACATAGCGTATTGCCTGCTGGCAGTTGTCAAGCGACATGTCGTGGATGGAGGCGGGGGCGGGATCGAAACCGAGCTCAGTCGAGAGCCAGTGAAGCGCTTTGGCTCGTGCCGAAAACGGATTGACCGCATCGCGACGCACCTTGGCGGCGATCAACGGTTCCAGCGCATCGTGCAACTGGCTTTTGGCTTCACGCAATGCAGCGTCAGCAAGCCGGCCTAGCGGCACGTTGCGCGTGCTGCGTGAGTGGGTGCCAATCCACGCCTGGCATGCCGTACAGATCCAGATTGGTCCGTGATCTTCCCGATAGGGGTAAGTCTCTTCTCCGGCACGCGCAAGCACCGCTTTCGCGTCGCAGTAATCGCAAACTGGTTGCGGTAATGCCTTGACCGGTCGGCCTACGCGCATACGCTCGCCTCGTTGTGTTCAAAACCCATCGCACAATTATCCAGCGGGAAAACATTCAAAAGCTACACGATTTTCTGGAGCTTTCCGGAAAACAGGCTGTAACCGGTTATAGGCACTTCTGACTTTTCCGTTGCCCATGTCGTCATCGTCGCTCGACTACGGGTCAGGCACTTCGTCGAAAGCTGCCCGAATTAGCGTCGCTTTCGCTCGTCGCTCGTACCGGACAGCCGGAACAATAACTGCATGTCCGACGCTGCCGAAAACTCCCTGCTCAAGCTGCGCCCTCTCGAAGAGAGCGCGGTCAAAATGTTCTTTGAATCCGTGCGACCGCTGCGCGAATACTTCGAAGCGCCCGACGTGGCTGAAATCATGATTAACGATTTTCGGAACGTGTTCATCGAAAGCCGCGGCAAGATGCATCGCCTGGACCTCGAGCTGAACCAGTCCACGCTCAACGGCGCCATCCTGTCGCTCGCGACCTCGGTAGAGAAGTCGGCGCGTGCGGGTACTGCCCAGGGGATCATCAACGCGGGGCATTCGAACCTGCGTATCGCGGCCGTCATGCGGCCGACTGCGATCGACGGACACGCCATGTCGATCCGCAAACACCGCGACAGCACGCTTTCATTCGCCGACTACGTGTCGATGGGCGCTTTCTCGCGAGTCAACGCGCTTGACGAGAGTGCGCGCGATATCGAGTTCCCACAGGGGATCGAGAACGACGGAGTGGCCGAGGCATTGCGCCAACTCATCGTTGCCCGAAAGAACATCCTGGTTGCAGGGGGTACCTCGACCGGCAAGACGACGTTTCTGAACGCGTGCGTCGCGGAGATTCCGCACGAGGACCGCGTGATCTCGATCGAGGACACGATGGAACTGAAGCTTCAGGTGCCCAACCGCGTGCGCTTTCTTTCCAACGAGGAAAAGGGAGTGTCGACCCGCCTGCTGGTCGCACTGTGCCTGCGCTTCAGGCCCGACCGGATCATCGTGGGCGAAGTGCGCGGGGGCGAAGCCTATGACTTCATCCAGGCATTGAACACGGGCCACGACGGGGGCCTCGGAACCGTCCACTCGAACGACGCGCGCGGCGCGCTAGATCGTCTCGAGAGTCTCGCGATGCTTGGCGTTCCCTCCGGCACCCGGTGGGATCTCGCCGATCTGCGCAAGAACATCGCGAGCTGCTTTCACTACGTCGTGCATCTGCGTCGCACAGGCGAGCTTCGCCACGTTTCGGAAATCCTTGAAATCAAGGGTTTCAGTGACGGGGACTACATCCTCAAACGCGTCTTTTAACCACTGGAGCACCCATTGAAGTCCACACTCAAAAACCTGTCCGTCAGACTGCATACGCGGGCGTTCAGCGCCGCGAAGTTCCTCTTCGGTCGCAAGGAAATCCGTTCGACGCTCGTCGCCGTCGCGCTTGCATCGGTCGCACCAATGGCCTCGGCGGTCGACATGTCCGACCTTGGCTCGGCCACCGGCATCGTCTGTCTCATCTCCGCCTACATCAGCGGTCCGTGGCTTTACGCGATCGGCGTTGTGCTGATCATCGTCGGTGCGGTGGCAATCGGTAATTCCGAGAGCACCATCGGCAAGATGATTTCCACGGTCTTTGTTGGTCTTGGTCTCGCCTCTGTTGCCATTCCGATCGTCAAGAATCACCTGATGATCAACTACACCTGTTCGTAAGTCATCAACCCTCTGACGGTGCCATCAACCCGTGCGTGAACCCAGGAAAGTCAGTCGCTCGCTATCGCAGCCCCGTCAGATGGGTGGTGCCGATCGCAGCCTAGCCATCGCCAATGGAACCATCACGCTGCTGCTCTGCTACAGCAGCATGACGCCCGCATTTCTCCCCGTGGGCATCGGGCTCCACTGGCTGCTGCGCTGGAAGAGTTCAAAGGATCCGTGGTGGCGGGAGGTTTCGAAGGTCTACAACCGCTACGCCGATATCTACGAACCGGGCCCGTCGACGCGCTTTGCGGCGAGGTTCAAACGACCCTACGGATTTGATCAGGACCTGCCATGCTGAAGTGGAAACTGTCCCGCCGGCCGATCCAGGAGATTGCGCCGTGGGCAACGATGGTCACACCGGAGCTTGTCCTCGACAAGGACGGTTCACTGCTGACCGTCTTCACGTTCGAAGGCGTGGACGCGGATTCGCCGAACGCGGCCGATATCTCGGCTGCGCGCGATAACCTCGACCATGCGTGCAAAAACTTCGATCACCGGATCACCGCGTGGTGGCGTCTGTCGCACCGGCGCGTGCGCAGCAGCATCGAAGGGGCGTTCGCCGCGCCCGTCGACGAGCGGATAGACCGTATTAACCAGCAGGTCGCGACGAGCGGCAGGCACTTTCGCAACTCGCATTCGCTCGCGCTCGCCTACACGCCAGAAACGGGGATCAACAAGGTCTTCGAAAAAGTCGCGTATCACATGTCGGTGGGCGGCAAATCCGTCCTCGTTGCAATCTACGAAACGATCAAGGACCAGATACTCGCCCGTAGCGCGTTCGCCTTCGACGTGCAGAAGCTGACGTCCGACATCAGGCGGTTCGAATCGGTTCTCGACGCCTTCAAGGGTGGTGTTACGCGCCTGAAGGCGAAGCGTCTGGAACTGCAGCGCGCGCTCGCGTTCCTGCATCAGAGCGCCAATCCGTCGGTGCCGCCGCGCCGGGTCCGGTATCCCGTGACGATGCTCGATACGCACCTCACGGAGTCGTACATGACTGTCGGCGCGGAGCACCTGCTGTTCGAATCAGCCCACGGCAACCGATACGCAAAGATCATCGGCGTAAAAGAGTGGATGGGCTTCCAGGAGGCGGCGCTCGACGTCCTCGCCGAAGTGGACGCGGAACTCGACATCTGTGTGATGTTCAGGTTCCTCGACCGCAACAAGGCGACCAGTTACATCGAGAAGATCCGGAAGTTCTACAAGGTCGCCGCCTTCAACCCTGTCGCGATGCTCAAGGCCTACTTCACGAAGGAAGACCCGAAGAACGACGAAGGGCGCGAGCAGCTGGCCAAGGAAGCTGAAAAGGCGCTGGCGAAGCTGGTTGCGGACGGCCAGCAGTACGGCTTCGCGAATATCTCCGTTGTTGTCTACGGCGCGACCGCCCAGGAATGTGATGACGCGACCAGTGAGGTTATCGGTCTGATTGGCAATGCAGGGTTTGGCGTCATCCTCGAGCGCGACAACCTGGCGGCCTCCTGGGCGTCCACGCTGCCGGGGCGCTGGGACCAGCAAAAGCGTCTGCAATTTGTTGAAACGCCGGCTGTATCCGATATCGCTCCGCTACGCAGCGTGGCCGAAGGCTCCGACGTCAACGAATGGCTGACGCAGCAGTCGGGCCATAAAACCGGGCCGCTTAGCCTCTTGCCCACGCGGTACAAAACCCTGCAGCGGGTCACCCTCCATCAGCCGGGCGGCAAGTCGCACGCCATGGTGATCGGTCCGATCGGCGCCGGCAAGACGATCATGCTGAATTTCCTGATGTCGCAGTCCGGGCGGTACGGTGCGCGTCGGATCAAGTTCGACAAGAACCGGTCCACGCGAATTCCGACGGTGCTGTCCAACGGCAAGTTTGTCGACGTGACGGGCCGGTTCGCAGCGGCCACCCATGTCAATCCGTTGTCGCTCCTGCATGACAGGCGCCACTTTGCCTACGTTGCCCAGTGGGTGCAGATGGCCATTGAGGATGACGACTTCAGCTGCTCGCCACAGCAACAGACCCAGCTTTTCGAGGCGGTCGAAACGCTGGGTACCGGCTACGGCGCGGAATTCTGGACGCTTTCCAACCTGAACACGTTGCTGCCCGTTGAGCTGCGGGAGCGCTTCGGACTCTGGACGAAGGGCGGCAAGAACGGACACTTCTTCGACCACGCCGAAGACGCCTTTTCGCTTACCGACGACATCGCCATCGAGATGGGCGACCTGTTCGAAAACTATCCGGTCGCAGCGGCCCTGTTCATCGACTATGCGTTTTACCGGATAGCCCAATGGCTTGACGGCAAGCGCTACACGATCATTGAGGTCGAAGAATGCGGCTTCTTCTTCCAGTATGAACGCTTCTACAGGCGCCTCGAAATCTGGATTGTCACCATCCGCGGACTTAACGGAACCGTGGTGCTGGCGACCCAATCGCTGGGACAGCTGGCGCGCATCAAGAATTTCGAAATTCTGAAAGACAACATTCCGAATTTCTTCTATCTGCCCAACCGCGATGCGCGCAACAACCTTGCGCTTTACTGCGACGTGTTCGGGCTCACACGCGATCAGGTCAACATGATTTCTGACGCGGTACCGAATCGCGACTACCTGTGGGTGTCGCCGGACCATTGCCGCATGCTGCAGGCGTCCTTTCCGAAGGAAACGCTTGCGATGCTACGCGCAGACGGGCGCGCGCAGGCGGTGCTCGACAGGCATTTTGCGTCAGGCCGCACAGACTGGCGCGAGGGTTATATCAACGAAATCATGACGGCCGACTGATGAGGAGTGCAACGATGAGAATGAAATGCCTGCGTATCGCGACGCTCGTCGCCATGGCCACGCTAACGACTCAATCCACCTATGCGTGGGACGTCGTGTTCGATCCATCGAACTACGCGCAGAACGTGGTCACTGCGGCGAAGGCTGTGAAGGGTGAGATTTACCAGGATACCAACATCATCTATCAGTATCAGATGGAGGCGAACCAGCTGTTGCAGTCGACGGGTCTTAATCCGACGGCGATGAAAGCGCAGTACACCGAGATTACGGGCGATATCTCACAGCTCAACCAGTACAGGGACACGCTCACGCAACTGTACGGCAGTCTCCAGCAGGGCAGCACCTGGCTCGGGCAGGCGCAGACGTTGATATCGTCGTCGGGCAAAACACCCACGCAGTGGTATTCGGACATGAACGCGCTGTACAACCAGGGCAATTCGGTCGCCACCAATCTTTTCCAGACAGGTAATAACGTCTTTACCCATTCACAGCAGTTGGCGCAACGCCGCGCTGATCTGCAGTCGCAGCTTGCCCTGACGCCAACCGCGCAGGCTACCGCGACGCTCACCACGCACTATCTGGACATCGTGTCGAGCCAGAACGCCGATCTGATCCAGATGACCGCCGCCAGACAGCAGGCCGATGCGCAGGACCGGTCGCTTGCGAACACCCAGCAGCAGGCAAAAATGCAGGCGATGCAGAGCTTCACGACCCAGCAGGAAGTCGAGCGCGCACAGTTCAACGCGCTGCCCTCAAACTGAATATCAGCATGACAACCCTATCCAGATTCATTCGTACCGCAGTCGCAATGCTGGCCGTCCTGTTTGTCGTGGTTTCGCCGGGAATCGCCCTCGCACAAAGCTCGACGTATCCGGCGCTGCCAGCAGGTACTCCAGCGGGTGCTCCGACTGCGCCGACCACTCCGACGGGAACCACCGGCACCTCGTACACCCCGGGGGAAATCGGCGCGGGTAGTACCAGGGCGCTGTCCGCCATCACGTCGATGTTCAACGCCGTCATTGCGACGGCCGTCACCGCGAGCCAGCTTGTGAAGCCCGAAGCCGACAAACTCGCAGGGGGTCTGGCTGTCATCACGCTCGTGCTGGCCTTCGCGAGGTATGCCGCGACGCCGCATCCTACGATGGCATGGCTCGGCGTCTTCGAGGACCTCGGGATGCTGGGCATTTTTGCCTCGATCTATGTTGGCTATGCGACGTTTGCGCCAGGCTTCTATGGCTGGTTCGGAACGCTCGCCAACGATATTGCCGGGGCGGATGTCGCAAACGGAGCATCCGGACTCGGGGCCGCCGCGAGTGAGCTGTACGACGCCATTGTGAAGTCTCTGAACGGTGCGGCCTGGTACGAATACATCAAGGCATTGTTGATGGTCGGTCCTTTGTTGATTGCGTACGTGGTCCTGATGATCACGTCGCTGGTCTTCGCGTATTTCTCCAGCATTGGCCAGCTTCAGGCGGCCGCCGGGATCGTGATGGGGCAGATTGCGGTTGCGCTGGGTTTCTCACCCTTCACGCGGGGCTATTTCAAATCGTGGCTCGACTACATGGTCAGTGCGAGCATGTACACCGTAGTGGCCGCGATCCTCATGAAACTGGTATCCGGATCGCTTTTGAAAGCGATTGCGGCGGGTACCGGGGTTGGGCTCAGTACGCCCGAGGGTGCGACCTATGTTATGGATCTGTCGATCTTTGTGTTCCTGCTCTCCTTCGAGATCCCGAAGATCGCCGGGATGTTCGGCGGTGGCGCCAATGCTTCTGGCTCGGCCCTTGGCAAGGTGGCGAAGATCGTAAGCGGGGGGCTGCTGTGAGTGGCGTGACCCTGCATCAGCCGCTGCCGGCCGCGGAGCTGCTCGCGCAGACACAGAACCAGCGGCGTATTGACCTGATCCGCCAGTGTGCGAACGAGGCCCGCGAGAGCGAATTTGAGCGCCGGTGGCTGGCAGTGCTCGAGCGCTGCGCGCAGTGGTTTTCGACCGTCCCGCTAAACGCGGACCTCTACCGCGAGCCCGGCGGGGCGTTCCGCTTCACGGTGGAGACGGCGTTCTATGCGATGCGCCTCGCCGGCGGCCAGAAATTCGGTGCGACCCTGTCCTCGGAGCAGCGTCGCCGGATCGAACCGCAATACAACCACGCAGTATTTCTGGCTGCGGTGTGCTCGGGTCTGGACGAACCGTACCGGCACTTCGAAATCGTTCGCGAGCGCGATCAGGCTGAGTGGAATCCGTCGGCGCATGGCGGTGCGGCCGCATGGCTGGGAGGGTCCCCCTACGTCGTACGTCGGCGCGCCGCGCCTTTCGCAATCGAGCGGATGAGAACGGCGATGCTCGCGCAGATGCTGATCGGACAGGAATTACTGGCTGGCCTGGATGCGGCCGTGCTCTCGGAGATGCTTGGCGCGATCAATCCCAGTCCCCGGCCGGACGGCGCCGAGTCGCTCATCCATAAGGTGGTGCGGCACGCCATCGAGGTGGCGGCAGACTTTGACCGTAAGGCGCAGCGACAGGTGTTTGAGCCCGTCGCGTTTTCGGTACCGTCCGCAGTTCATGTCGCGGCCGCCGTACAGCCAGCCACGGCGCCGATTGCACCTGCACCTGTGACGCCTTCGACTGGCGCAAGCGTGGCGCCGTCAGCCGGAGCGGCGGCGACGCACCCCCATGTCGCAACGCCTCCCGCAAGCACGGCGCAGGCCTTGCCCAGTTCGCCGCCCGTAGCAGATGGTACCGTTTCGGTGGAGATCGCCGGTTCCGTTCAGAGTCAACCGGTGGGAGACATCGACACGACGCCCCGCTCGCCCGTTGTCGCACCGGATCTGGCGGAAGCCGCGCCGGGCGTCGACCAGCTGGGGCTACCGTTTCTCTCCGACGATCCGGCCAAGCTCGCCGCGGCACGACCGGCCTCGATCAATCCTGCTGATGTTCCGACCGCCACACGCGAACGTCAGGCCGATTCAGACGATTTCGCCACGGTGCTCAAGGACGTGCCGAACATGATCCGCGAACTGTTCAGGGTGCTGCGCGAGGACGTAGCGGCCGGCAAGGCAGCGGTCAGGTGGGATGAGCAGGGGCTCGTGGTTTCCAAGCGTCTCGTTGGCTCTTACGGTGTAGCGAGCGACACGCTCGTTGAACACCTTCGCAAGCGCAGCCTGCTGGTCTCGAACGGCAACGGGGAAATCATTTTTGGGCCGCGCGCCGGTGAACTCATTCTCGCCAGGGGTAGCTCATGAACAGCTATATCAACCACTTCCGCCCGATCTTCGAGGTTCGTGCCGCCGCGCTCTGGCTCGCCGCGATTGCCGTCTTGCCGTTCTCGGGCATGCCGTACTGGTGGGCGTTTGTCCTCGTCGCGCTTCTCGCATTGTTACTGCGCAGCACCCAGGTATGGCGGGCGCTCAAGTTTCGCATGGCCATTTCCACCAAATGGCTGACAACGCTCGACGTGCAAAAGCTGCTGTCGATCCAGCAGCGCATGCGCACCGAAGTCAACTCGATGTATCTTGGCATTGGCTATGAGTGGACGCAGAAGCACAGCCAGATTGCGCACGACATCATGCGCATGCCGTCGACGGACATTCCCGGCATGCCGAAATGGCTTTCGAAAACCCGAACCGGGCGCAAGCTTGAAGACGTGATCGAATCCATTTTTGCGCCTGATGACAGCATCCGCGATCGTATGCCGCAGGGCTCGTCGTGGCTCCACGGACTGGAGCCGAAAAAAGGACTCGTCCCGTTTCACTACAAGGCGATGGGAGGTCACACGCTGGTGGGTGGCACGACCGGCGCCGGCAAGACCCGCACTTATGAGGTGATCTCAACCCAGGTGATCCATCTCGGGGACGTGCTGATCATCGTCGACCCCAGGAATGATGCCGAGTGGAAGCGGCGCGTCGAGAAGGAGTGCGCACGCGCGGGCCGCAAGTTCCTCTATTTCAATCAGGCCAAACCTTCCGGGTCGATCCGTCTGAACCCGATCGAGAACTGGTCGCAGCCTTCGGAAATTCCGAGCCGTATTGCACAGCTGATGGAGGAGGGGCCGTTCCGCGATTTCGCGTTCCTGTTCATCGACCGCGCCGTGAAGGGCGAGCTGTATATCGGTGACAAGCCGACGTTGCGCTCGATCCTCAAGTACGCACAGTCAGGCATCACCACGTTGCTGGACAAGGCGCTCGACCGCTATTTCCGGCTGAACGGTCTTGAGGACTGGGAAACGCAGGTTGCAACCGAGCTGACGAAGCTCGGCCAGAAGCCGGGCGCGTCGCGCGTCGATGGGATGGTAGCGCTCTATAACTCGCGTTTCGCGGTGTTCGACAAGGGACACGAAACGATCGACGGCCTGATCGCGACGCACGTGCACGATCGCGAGCACTACATGCGCATCATCGCCTCGGCGCTGCCGCTCCTGCAGATGCTGGCCACCGGCGAGACCGGCCTGATGCTTGCACCGAAGGTAGACGACTTCGAGGACGAGCGCGAGATCTGGGACATCGACAAGATCATCAAGCAGAAGGCCGTCCTGTACATGGGGCTCGATTCGTTGTCGAACAGCATCGTGCAGAAGGCGATCGCCTCAATGATCCTGTCCGACGTCGCGGCCGTGTGCGGGTCGATCTACAACTTCTACGACGCGCCGCCCGAAGTGGTGCTGATCATCGATGAGATCGCCGAAGCAATCAACGAGCAGGTGATCCAGGTGCTCAACAAGGGGCGCGGAGCGGGCTTCAAGGCATTCGTCGCATTCCAGGCGCGTGCCGACCTTGAGGCGCGGCTCGGAAATGCCGCAAAAATGCTGCAGGTTTTGGGCAATCTGAACAACCAGATCGTCTTACGCTTGGAGGACAGTGACACGGCAAAGTGGTTCTCCGAAAAGGTAGGGGAGACCGCGATCCGAAACCTCGTGACGAGCAGTTCAACGAGTACGGGTAGCGAGGCGCACATAGGCGAATTCACTGGAGGCGTCTCACGCTCGCTACAACTGGAGAAAGTACCGCTCATTCCAACTGATCTGATTCACAGACTGCCGAACCTGCAATATTTCATGCGCATCTCCGGTGGTGCTGTCTATCAGGGCCGCATTCCAATCCTTCAAGGCTGAAAACCAACGCATGTCCGCCGTATTCAAGAAAGTCATCCGCGACTACAAGCTGTCCACCCGCCTGGTACCGGTGTTCACGCTCGCGCCTGAGCTCGAGCTTGCATGCTCGCGCGTGGCTGAATTCGTTGGCGAGAGATTCATGGGCGCGCAGGAGCCGCTTGTCAAAGAGATGCTGACGTCCGCGCTCGCCGGGTTCAAGCGCGTGCGCAAGACAGGCGATTCGCACATCGCATTCATGCAGGGGCTTTTCGAGCATGCCCATCTGCTCTATGCAAAGCGCTATGTCGCGCGACAGGGCGAGCGGTATCACGTGTGGTCACCGATGTTCGAGCCAGTTCCGGTCTTCGAGGCACGCTATGCGGAGCTTGAAACCGGGATGGTCGATGAGCGGTGCCCCGAACACATCACGCAGCGCTCGGCCGCCATGCAGCTCGCAGCGCGCGCACTGACCGGCGAAAACTTCCGCATGTACTTCGAGGACTACGATGTCGCCCACTGCTTTTCTGATAGCGAAGCTGACGCGGGTTGACCCGGTCACGGTGCGGCGCGCGATCTCGACGGCGCGATCGCAGGATGAACCAGACGCACCGCCACCGGCAGAGTTTGCAACGGGGCCGGGCGCGATGGTGTACGCGATGGCCATGTTTGCATTGCGCCGGCCCCTGCAGTTCTACGTTGGCCTGTCTGGTCTTGCCGTGTTTCCGGTCTATCTGCTGACGCGGCTCGCGGAGCACTTTTATGGCCAGTAGCCGGTTCTTTGGGCACGTCAAATGGTGGTTCTTCACCGTGCCGATCATGGCCGTGTGCGTCATGCCAGTTATTCCATCGCCGGAGCTTTTCGAGGTGCCCGAAACCGAAGTGCAATCGGTGACGGCGACGCTCGGGCAGGCGCGCGCGGACGAGGCGACTGAACATGCCAACGCGCTGTTCAAGGACACGTTCGTTGAGACCGGACTCGTACGCAAGACGCTTCAGGCAACCGCAACCTCCGATATCGGTGACGCCGGTGCAAATGACTTCGCGCGGACCTGGGTGAAGCACTTCTGGATGCTTGTGTACCGGGCAACCTACCGCCTCACGGTCATGAAGCTCTGGCTGATCGGAACCCTCGCGTTCGGCGCTGCAGCATTTGTCGACGGCACGGTGCGACGGAAGATCAAGGCTGCTGCTGCCGGCTTTGCCAGTCCGCTGTCATTCCATCTGGCCGCGCACGGCATCCTGCTGATCTTCGGCGTCACGTTCGCCGTGCTGATCGTGCCTGTCGCGGTCCTCGCACAGTATTGGGTGGGCGTGTCTGTGGTTCTCTCGATGCTGCTGTGGCGGGCCGCATCGTCGTACCAGTAGATTGCAATCTGTTCGCATCACCAGTGACCACAAGGGAGGAATCTGAATGAACGGATTTGTCACGCAGCAACGCGCGCAGCGCTTCTGGCATGCCGTGCAGCGCTTCGGATTGACGAACGGGGACCTCTGTCCGTCATGGTTGCGATTCCTGCTGCCGCCGTGTGCCTGATGGTCGCCATGAACGGTCATTGCGCGACGGTAACGGCCGATCTGCATTCAGCGCTAGCTCTGGCTGGCGAAGTCGGCAGAACCGTGCAACAGGGATTTCGCGCCGCAATACCTTTCGGGTTTTGACCGTCATGGGGCTGGGTCTGAGGCCTGACCATTGTCGCTAACCATTTTGAGTGAGGTAAGTCATGCAAGGTATTCTTCAGCGGGGCTTGCCCGCCTGGCGCGCAGCGCGACACGTCGCATTCTGGGCGAAGTGGGCCTTCTACGTCATTTTCGTGATTCCGAGCGTGGTCTTCTGTGCAGTACTCGCGTACACCAGCTACTTCTCGTTTGCCACCATCCCGCGCGAAATATTCCAGTACGCGTCCGAGGCGGCGCAACGCCCCGCTGCGCCACCAGGCTATCTGATGGTTCGCAGCTGCGAGGATCCGAAACCGGTGCTGACAGGATCAGTCGCACTGCCTTCCACGACCTGCAAGACGTGGGGTCTGGAGAAGCGCTCAATTGATTCGTTGGCGAGATCTGTGCAGCAGCAGTTGTGGGAGCTGTACCTGATGACGGTGTTCATGAGTGTTGGGGCCGTGTTTGGTTTCGGCACCTTCTCCTCCAGCCGCAGCCGCTTCAAGGCATCGAGCGCGGCTTACCGGACCGCCGCTGCGTGATCCGAATCTTCCAGTAAGGATTTCCGTCGAAAAGCTACACGAAAACCAGCATCATTTCGGAAAAGTGCCCGTAACCGGTTACGGGCACGATCCAGCCGCCCGCAAGTCGTCATCTTCTCCCGCGTAGCTCCCCGTTACGATCAGCGACCGGCCACCAGTCGTCATTGTTCTCCCTTCCCGATTAACGTCTTAATGCGTTGGGCCTGCCCCGGCACTCTTGTTCGCGTCCGCTCTGCGTTCGCGCACGCTGACGATGCCACTTGGCGAAAGACGCCTGAAATGACCTAGGTTTCGCTCTGTCCGAGCATCATGAAGGCGGAACAATAGGTTCATGCCGCGCCGACGCGCGAGCGCCTTCGACAAGGACATCCATGAGCACGATCAACGAAGAAACGACAGTCGCAGAAGACACCAAGGTGGTCGCAAAGGGCGCTTCCGCGCCGGCCATTGCGCCATTGAACGGGGATACCCCGGCACCGGGCGGGCAGGGCACGCCCACGACCGATGGCGCTGATGATGGCGAGCTCGAGCGTGAACTCCAGCAGATGGAGGACGACGCTGCGACCCTTCAGAAAGAAGGAATGATCAGCGAGTCCGAAGCGCAGGAAAAGCGCGAGCAGGTCGCACGTACACGCAAACTGTTCCGCGACCTGCCGCCGGCCGAGCGCGCCGCGATCGTTCGCCGCCGCCGCGGAATTGGCCGTCAGCTGCTCGACCGGCAACTTTCTGGCGCCGCAATCGTGCCTGCCGCGGTGCGTCTGAACCATACGCGACTCAAGCCGCTTTTCGAACAATGGTGGCCGTACCTGAACCGCATGAGCATCAACATGCAGCGCTTCGGTCGTTCGACGTTCAGCGCGCAGGACCAGGGCGCTGTTACCGACTGGTTTGAAAAGCAGGTTGGCGAGCTTGAGGCCTACGTCAACGAACAGTTTGAAGTAGCTGAAGGTTTCCGCACGCGCTCAGAGATCGAAATGAAGTCCCGGGGGGAAATCGTCTTCAGCCCGACGGTTACGTTGCCCTCGCTCGACATCGAGGTCGAAACGTATTCGCGGTTCTCGATGCGCCTGCTGTCGATCGTCATGAAGTTCGACCGGGTAATGGACCACCTCGATTTTCTGGTGTGGAACGGCATCCGTGACCAGTCGGACGTCGACGAGGAAACCGCGCGCTTCCTGCGTAAGTTCCACCCGGTGGGCGTGCGCGGATACATGACGCACCTGCGCCTCATGACAACGGTGCGCGGTCGATAGGCCCCTATCATGCTCGATGGCCTGAACCCGCAGCAACGTGAGGTTGCCGAAACCCGTCGCCATTGTCTGGCAGTCGCCGGCCCTGGCGCGGGCAAAACCAAGACGATTGCGACCAAGGTCGCGCTGCTGCTTTCGGATCCAGAGTCGCTGGTGGGTGCCGTGACGTTCAGCAAGGATGCGGCCGTGGAGATGCGTCACCGCATCCTGAAGCTATCCAGTCCGGACGCAAAGCGCCGCCTTGTTGATGGCACGTTTCACTCGTTGGCATTCAGGCAACTGAGGAAGCCTGGAGGTGCGAAGTGCGATATCGCATCGGACGGCGACAGAACGGGCCTGCTCGCGCGGGTGCTGGCCGAGCACGGCTTCAACTGGAAAGTCGAAGAAGCCGTGCCCGTCATCGAAAAGATCAAGACCAACTTCGGCAGGGTCACGGCAGGTACACAGGAGGCGGTGCTCTACAACGCATACCAGCAGGCGCTGGAGCGCAATGGAAAGATCGACTTCCAGGACATGCTCCGGTTATCGGTCGCGGGAATGGAATCCGGCGATATCAAGCCCTACGCGTTCACAGATCTGATTGTCGATGAGTTTCAGGACACTGATCCTCTTCAGTACCGCTGGGTAGAGTTGCACGCGATGTCGGGTGCCCACGTCACGGTGGTAGGCGACGATGATCAGAGCATCTACGGCTTCCGGGCGGCACTTGGCTTCCGTGGGATGGAAAACTTCGCCTCGTCGTTTGAAGCTCGCAGGGTGGTATTGGGCAGCAACTACCGTTGCCGTGACGAGATCCTGAGCGCTGCAGATCGGGTAATCCGGAATAACGTCGATCGCATCCCAAAGCGTCTCGTCGCCGAGCGCGGTGCAGGCGGAGCCGTGCAGTCGCAGCGGTTTGACGACGAGTACGCTGACGCCGTGGCCGCTGTCGAGGCACTGCAGCCGAAACTCGCTGCGGGGCAATCGTGCGCGATTCTCGCGCGCACGAATCGCATACTGGATCCGATTGAATCGGTCTGCCGGTCGCACGGCGTGAACTATTACCGCGCCTCGGGCCAGTCGGTACTGAACCGTCCGCAGGGCGCGTTAATGTGCAATCTGCTCGAGATAGTGCAGGGTACGAAGCACAACGGACTGGATGCTGTACTCGCCCACAGTGGGATGAGTACGGGCGACCTGAGCGCCATTCACAGGTTGATGGGTGCAACGCTGGTGCAGCAGCAAAAGAAGGAACTGGTTGCGATCGGCTTGTCCGAAGACACCGCCACCGCATACCGCGGGTTCATGAAGCGGCTGTCGGAGTGGCAGGCTCTGACTTCGCGCCAGGCCTACTCTCTGGCGCTTGAGGGTGTGCTCGAATGGATGCTTGGGTACGCAAAGGGTGACACCGCGATCCGGGCGATCCAGGCGACCTATGACGTCATCTCGCGGCTCAACGGACCATTCAACGACCGGATCGAGTTCCTTGAGCGCGACAATAACAAACCTGTCGAAGGCGCGCTCATTCTCACGACGATGCACAGTTCAAAAGGGCTGGAGTGGGATCACGTATGGATCACTCGCGCCGAAGAGGGGGTGGTGCCCGACGAAAAGAGTCCTGAGTCCGAAGAGCGTCGCCTGTTCTACGTAGCCATGACTCGTGCACGCGACAGTCTGGTGATCTCAACAATTCGAAAGAATCCGGTGTCGAGATTCGTAATCGAGTCCGAGCGCAGCTAGGTTTCAGGTCGAGTGGTCGACGGAGGCAAACGGCGCGGTCTTCCCCAGTGTCGCCTCTGTCAGGTTATTAGCTCGCCTGGGCCTCCTTGCACGAGGCAGTAACCGGCCATGAGCGGCCAGTCGACTCCGCCGCCCGAATCGCTGACAATCTCAACCGTGAGATTGTCGTGTAATCGATTTGCATTTGCCCGAGTGCCCCTATGACTACAGAGTTGAACCCTCTCCGGATTCGGCCTACCACCGAAGAAGACTGGGAAATCTTGAAGACGATTCGGCTTGCCGCGCTGCTTGACAGCCCAACGGCCTTTGGGTTGAGTTACGCAACCGCCGCTTCGTATAGGATCGGTAATGGTGGGGTATCTTGCGCTAGAGGATGAGATCGACGAAGTTCATTTGTCGTTGTTACTTCTGCAACCGGAATATCGCAGTCGCGGGATTGGTCGGCAAGTGATGCAAACGTTGTTGTCTCGCGCATCCGAGTCCGGCCGGCCATTGATGCTGTCTTGTTTTTTGTGCAATCAAGGGGCAATGCGGTTCTATCAGAATCTCGGCTTCTGCGTCGCGACAAAAGATGAGCACTTTGTGACGTATCGATCTCCCGTATCCTAATTGAACAACCGAGGCCTGGCTTCAGATAAATTGTCCCGCAGGCCGATTCGCGTGCTGCTGATCACAGCATTTTGTGTTCATCGCGTGAGACAGCAGCCGGCCACGAAGGGACACTCGACCTCGTCACATAGATCGTTCAATTCGACGGAAGTAGGCGTCAAGCGCGCTTGGCCGTCAACAGCTTGATACCAAGAGCGAAAAAGACCACTCCGCTGCTGCGTTTCACTGGCCCTACCCATCGGTTGCTCCCAAGCCCGTTGTGAATTCCACGGACGCTCACCGAGTAGATCGTGTGCACAAGCGCCACGATTACAGCCACGGTCAAATACATGACGATGAACTGCTCGGGCAACGGACGGTCATGTGTGATGAACTGTGGCATGAAGGCTGAAAGGAAAATAAGTGTCTTGGGGTTGCTGCCCGAAACCAGAATCGCTTCCCGAAAAATCTTTCCTTTGTTCAATACGTGCGCAAACTGCGCGTTGGCAGAAGGAGTCGGCTTAGGTGCCTGACTTCTCAACTGCTTCAGGCCGAGGTACATGAGATAGACCGCACCGACGACTTTCATGCCGACGAACAGCGGCGGCATCGCAGCCAGCACAGCGCCCACGCCCAGTGCGACAAGCACGACCACCGCCAACTGAGCCAGCAGGTTCCCGGCAATGGTGGAAGCGGTCCCCCGGCTTCCGTACCTGACCGTGTTACGGATGACGAGTAGAACGTTGGGACCGGGTGAAATTGTAGTGACGAGATATGCCGTTGCGAAAAGAACCCAAGTATGAAAGGACATTCGTTGTTCGCTCAGTTGTTGGAAGGCTTGAAGACGTCAGCTTGATTTTGCCATGATTGTCTGACTGAGCGGGTTCAAAGTCTCCGGCGAGTCGAATGCAGAGGCAGCGGATCGAACGACTGCTATGGGAAACAGCGACTGGCTGATGTGGGTCGGCTACGGTCCTCCACGTCGGTCGGTAGTCGGGCCAATTGGAGCCGTTCAACTCAAATTCCGGCGTGTCCGCTTATAGGCCGACATAAGTCACTGCCATTCCCGCGCGCCTGCCCACCATGCAGACTCCGGCCTTAACTGTCAGAAGCCAGAATCTTGGGAGTGGTCTCAATGTGCGTGGGTCGTGGCGTTCTAATTCCGTACAGGCATATCACGCTGCCGCACAGCAGGAGCGCCGCGGCGGTCATGATGGAAAGATGCATGCCTTGCATAAATCCATCATGACTGGTATCGCGTACGAAAAAACCGAACACCGCTACCCCTAACATGCCGCCTACCTGCCTCGCTGAGTTGAGTATTCCCGACGCGACACCGGAGCGGGAGGCATCTACGGATGACAGTGTGACGTTTGTCACGGTTGGCACCATTAGGGCAATGCCGCTTGCGGCAACGAGCATTGGCAGGACCAGCATCCAGTACGAACCGTTTATGCTGACCGGCATGAGAAGCAGATAACCCGACGCGGCAATCACCATGCCGGCAACCATGAGTTTTTTTGCACCGATTCGGTTGAGCAGTCGGCCTGCCAGGATGTTCACGCCCATCAGAACAACTGTCATCGGCAAAAATGCGAGGCCGGTCCATTGAGCTGATAGGTTCTGCTCTATTTGAAAGAAGAGACTGAAAACAAAGATCAAACCGTAGTAAGCAAAGTTCACGATCACGCCGGCGGCTGATGCCACAGAGAACGTAGCCGTTCGAAACAGCGACAATGGGAGCATCGGCTGCGTGCTTTGTGACTCTAGCCAGAGAAAAGCCAGGGTGGCAACAAGTGAAAGCAGCAGCGCACCATAGACCAAAGGGTGACGCCATCCAAGCCGGGCGGCTTCTGTAAGGCACACGGTCAAAGCTACCAACGCGACAATAGCCGCCAGTTGGCCTGGAAGATCGATGCTTCGGCTATGCGTAGATACGGCGGCTGCAGCGTGACGGAGAGTAAGTGTCAGGCCCGCGACGCCGATCGGCAAGTTAATCAGGAAAATGCTGCGCCAACCCACGTGCGATACCAGGAGGCCGCCCAAGACCGGTCCAGCCGCAAGCGCAATTCCTCCCGCCGCGCCCCACCAGCCCACAGCGCGGCTTCTTTGCTGCGTATCCGGGAACGCCTGGCGCAGCATCGCCAGTGAATTGGGCACCAGCAGCGCGGCGCCAATGCCCTGTATGACGCGTGCGGCCACGAGAAGTGGCAATGAGTCGGCAATTCCACACCCAATCGATGCCAGCGTAAAGACTGCGAATCCTGCGGTGAAGATTCGCTTTGCGTCGAAGCGGTCGCCTAAGGCGCCCGTCGTGAGGAGTAACGACGCGAACGCGAGCGTGTAGGCATTGACAACCCATTGCAGGCCGGTCACGTCGGTGGCGAAGCGGGCTCGCAAGGCGTCGAGCGCAACGTTCACAACGCTGACATCAAGCAAAACGACGACAAAGCCCAGTCCTGCGGCGGCGAGAGCGCCGCGTTGATCACGGCTCATAGGCATGTTCATGTGGAATAAACCCTATCGGCTGAAGTAGCTCCGATGTTAGGCATATTGGCTTTGTGTGAATATTCCACATACCTGCACACCATCCTTGAGGAAATGCACAGATGTTCGATTGGGAAAACGTTCGCCATTTCTTGGCCGTCGCGCGCATCGGCACGTTGTCCGGCGCCGCTCGCAGCCTGAAGGTTGATCACGCGACGGTGAGCCGACACGTGAGCGCGCTGGAGGACGAAATCAAGACGCGATTGATCGAACGCCTTCCCAGGGCGTGCAAGCTCACTCCGATTGGCCAGCGTGTGTTCGAACTAGCGCAGGGAATGGAAGAAGATGCGTACGCGATTGAGCGATTCCTGGATGCCAGCCGCTCTCCGTTGAGCGTTAAGGTCTCGCTGAGCGCACCGCCGGTGCTAGTGGCCAACTTTCTGGTGAAGCATCTCGCGGACTTTCGACGCGTACATCCCGGCGTGCAGTTATCTGTTTCGGGCGAGGCGCGGCAGATTTCCCTCAGTCGAAGGGAGGCGGATGTCGCTCTGAGACTGGTTCGGCCTGAGGAAGGGACCAGCGTCGTGCGCAAGCTAGGGCGTATGTCGTTCGACCTATACGCCAGCAGGGACTATCCGCACCTGCACAATCCGTCTGCTTGGGAGTTCATCTCCTACGATGCCGGATTCGCGGACATGCCACAGCAAAAGTGGTTGATGAGCGTTGCCAACGGTAGACCGGTCGCTTGCGAAATCAGCGATATTAATGGCCATCTGGCAGCAACTCAGGCAGGTGCTGGCGTGGCTGGCCTACCAGGCTTCCTGGCGGATACCGATGCGAAGCTGCAGCGTGTTGCATACGACGGCGAACCGTTTTCGCGAGATATTTGGCTGGCCATCCATCGGGACCTACGCCGGTCACCGCAAGTACGGGCAGTCATGGATTTCTTGCTGAAGATCGTGAAGGAAAATCCCGCTTTCACGATAAGTGGTTAGAAAGCAAAGGTGCGTCCCCGCTTGCGCTCAACGAAACAGGCAGACTGCCAGCGCAAATAGCCTTGGCCGGAGCGATCTGGTTCGTGGCTGAACGGCTGATCTCGCGCAGAAAGCTGCCCATCAGCGGTATTTGCTGACCGGCCGAATTGGGTCGAGTTATGCCTTTTGCATCGAACGGGCAACCGAGATGATCGTCGTGCTCGGCGGTGGGGCGCTGGTCGGCCAGCAAGAGCCATTCGACAGAGAGACATAGATCGTCCACAATCCGACGGCACCAGCAGGCAAACAGGGGAAAAAATGCCGCTACGCTCGGAAGAAATTCAAATTGAATCAGAGCGGCTTTCGATTCGGCCGTTCTCGGCTGACGATGCTGACGCCACGTTCCACTGCATCACACCTTCACTTACTCGTTTCATGTCATGGGAGCCACCCGCTAGCAGAGGCGACTTTGATCGCGTCTGGCGGGGTTGGTTGCCGACCATAGCCGAGGGGACGGACTTTGTATTTGCAATCCGCCAACGAGATGACGGGAGTTTCCTTGGATTGGCCGGACTCCATCGTGTTCGGAACGCAAGCGCGGAATTAGGCATTTGGATTCGGGAGGACTTCCAAAAGCAAGGCTTTGGTCGTGACGCTGTGGGTCTTGTGGCGACGTGGGCAAGCTTCGCACTTGGCATCGAGAGCTTCACTTACCCAGTCGCTGAACAAAATTACCCGAGTCGCCGCATCGCCGAATCTCTTGGTGGTGTCGTCGTGGAGCGGCGCGAAACACCCAAATACATGTCCGTCATCTACCGAATACCTAACCAATCGGCGGTCGGCTAGGAGCGAAAGATGTGGTGTGGCAGGCGAGCTTCGGCCAGGAACGGAAGGTCGAGGAACGCGCCACGATCGTCGACAATCGACCCGAATTTCAGGGGACGATAGCTAGTCGGCCTTGAACAATTCGAAGCGCCTTGTACAACAAGGGTTTGAAGCGGAAAGTGGTTGATGCATTTGCAGGAACCTGGCAGATTACGGGTAGTTTCCTGCAAATTCTGTCGAGGTCTGGATGGGTCCGAAGACAGCGGTGAGCGAAGGCGATTTGTTTCGACATCCTCTGCGCGAGCAGATCAACCTGAAGCACCCGCTGGTACGTCTGGCCGATCTGATCAACTGGGATCGGCTGGGCGCTTCGATGAGTGAGAGCTTCGTTTCCGGCAAAGGGCGCCCTGCGACGTCACCGCGCCTGATTGCGGGTCTGCTCTACCTGCAACACGCCTTCGACCTGTCCGACGAAGATGTCGTCTGGCAATGGGTGGAAAATCCGTACTGGCAGGTGTTCACCGGCGAGACGTACCTGCAGACGGAGCCGCCAATCGACCCATCGAGCCTGACACGCTGGCGCAAGCGGCTGGGCGAAGCCGGAGTTGAAGAGTTGCTGGCCGAGACGATCGAGGCAGCAAAGCGTGCAGGCGTGATCAAGGCCTCGAGCGTGAAACGCGTAATCGTCGACACGACGGTCATGGAGAAGGCGATTGCGCATCCGACCGATTCACGCCTGCTCGAGCGGTGTCGCGAACACCTGGTGAAGGCAGCGGCACGGCACGGATTGAAGCTGCGGCAGAACTACAACCGCGAGGCACCACACCTGGCGCGTCAGATTGGCCGCTACGCCCATGCGAAGCAGTACAAGCGCATGAAGAAGGCCCTGCGCACATTGCGCTCGCGTGTGGGCCGGGTGATGCGCGACGTCGAGCGGCAACTGGACGCGGTGGCCGATTGCAGCCGCGCGGGATTGCAGGAACTGATTGGCCGCACGAAGCGGATTCTGTCGCAGAAGCCGAAGGACAAGAACAAGCTGTATGCGCTGCACGCGCCGGAAGTCGAGTGTCTGGCCAAGGGCAAAGCGCGCACGCCATACGAATTCGGCGTGAAGGTGTCGATCACGACGACTCACAAGGAAGGGCTCGTGGTGGGAATGCGCTCAATGCCGGGCAACCCATACGACGGCCACACGCTGGCTGAGGCGTTGGAGCAGGCGGCGATCCTCAGCGACGTCACGCCAGAAGTCGCCGTTGTGGACCGTGGTTACAAGGGCGTCGCGATTGATGGCGTGAAGGTCTATCACCCCGGCCTGCGGCGCGGCATCACACGTGGACTACGCGCGATGATCAAACGGAGAAGTGCAATCGAGCCTGCCATTGGCCACATGAAGGCGGACGGGAAGCTCAATCGGAACTGGCTCAAAGGCGCCTTGGGCGATGCGATCCATGCGGTGCTGTGCGGCGCTGGCTACAACCTGCGGAAGATCCTCAGGAAGCTGCGGCTTCTTTATGCCTTCATTCTTGCTGCTTTGCTTAACTTCAGCATCGCCGCCGACCTGATGGTGTGACGCCGGCGGCACAAAGGACGAATTGTTCAGGGCCGACTAGCTAGCTGAAAGGTCGGCGGCAAGCGAAAGCGAAGACTCATATAATCGGCCCGAAAAGCGAATTGCGGCTTGCTGCTCTCGCATTCGATTTGAACTACAAGTCCAATTCTGTCTCTCCCGAGAGGTTACATTTGTGATCGAAAAAACGGCTGTCATCCATCCGACCGCAGTTATTGAAGAAGGCGCTGCCATCGGCGCTCGCGTCCGCATTGGTCCGTATTGCTGCGTTGGCGGCGATGTCGAGATTGGCGAGGGCACCGTACTCAAGTCTCACGTCGTCGTAAGCGGGCACACCCGAATTGGCCGAGACAACATAGTCTATCCGTTCGCCACGATCGGAGAAGACAACCAGGACCTGAAGTACGCCGGAGAGCCGACTCTCGTGGAAGTAGGCGATCGCAACAGAATCCGGGAGAGTGTCACGATCCATCGCGGAACGGTCCAAGGCGGTGGCATTACCAAGGTCGGAAGCGACAACCTTCTGATGGTCAACGCTCACGTTGCCCACGACTGCACAATTGGCGACCATTGCGTCCTGGCAAACAACGCAACGCTCGGCGGTCACGTTATCGTGGATGACCACGTGATCATCGGCGGTATGTGCGCGGTCCATCAATTCTGCGTCATCGGGGCGCACGTTATGGTGGGAGGCTGTTCTGGCGTCGCGCAAGACGTGCCACCGTTTGTCATTGCCCAAGGCAATCACGCTTCACCGATCGGAGTGAATATCACTGGGCTACAACGCCGCGGCTTCAGCAAAGAAGCAATACAAGCGATTCGAAATGCATACAAGCTCCTCTACCGGAGCGGCAAGACCCTTGATGAAGTGAGGCCGGAGATCGCGGAAATTGCAACGGCTCACGCCGAAGTCAAGCCTTTCTACGAATTTCTTGCTCGCTCGACTCGCGGTTTAATTCGGTAAGGAACGGGGCACCTTGCGCTGGTCGCGTCGGGCGGCACGCGGCCACGAAGGGACGCTCGACTGGACTGCCTACGTCGTCGACAATTGGTCTTTCTTTCGCTGATAATCCCGCGCCCATGTTGAGAAGAAGAGCATTCACCACGTTTGTATGCATCGCTTTGTTCGCGGGCAACGCTGCTCCGGAAGAACCACAGAGGCCACCAGGACCGGTAATGATGGTCCATTTCGATTACTACCCCAAGGACGACGCGCGAATTCGCGTCCTGGAACATCGGCTGGAAAACGCGATAAAGCGAGCGGGTGTTGGCGAACTCGGAGAGACCGAATTTCACCTTGACGGCAATGATGGCTATTTGTATATGTACGGCCCCGATCCCGATCGACTGTATGTTGTGGTGAGTCCAGTCCTGAAATCATCCACGTTGATGACCAACGCTGAAGTCACGAAGTTCCATGGTTCACGCACGCAAACGTTCGTGATACACCGGGACGGCACGCGATAGCGACTCGACTTTCGAACTCCCGCACATCGTTCTCCAAAGCTCGCAATCGCGTAAGAATACGTCCGCACCCAAATCAACTACATTCCATCCAAACGAAGGAAAAGAGAAGTGATGAAATTGCGAACGCTTGCGTTAGCTGCGGCGATTGCCTCTGCGGGCACGTCGGTCAGTGCGCATACTGTATGTACTGCCGTTGCCGTTGCCGACGCAGCCAATGCCAAGATATTGTTGCAAGAAGGCGACTGTTCCACGCGCACGACCCCCGCGTCAACATTCAAGATCGCGATAAGCCTGATGGGCTTCGACGCAGGCTTTTTGAAAGATGCTCATACCCCCACCCTTCAGTACCGCGCAGGCTATCCGGACTGGGGCGGAGAGGCTTGGCGGCAGCCGACCGACCCAAGCAGGTGGATCAAATATTCGGTCGTGTGGTTCTCCCAACAAGTAACACGATCGTTGGGCATGGCGCGGTTTGCGAACTACACAAAGGAATTTGGTTTCGGCAACGCCGATGTCCGCGGTGATAGCAGGCACGACGGACTGACGCATGCGTGGATCGACTCGTCTCTTCAGATTTCTCCATTGGAGCAGGTGGCATTTCTGACAAAGTTAGTCAATCGCAAGTTGCCTGTTAGCGAGCATGCATTTGCCATGACGAGCGAAATCACCGAAGTTACCAAGCTATCCGACGGGTGGGATATTCATGGCAAGACTGGCACAGGGTTCCCTCAAAACGCTGACGGTTCAGACGATGAAGCCCACGGCTGGGGATGGTTTGTGGGCTGGGCGTCGCGAAACGGCAAGACTCTCGTCTTTGCGCGCCTTATACAGGACGACGGTGCACTACCGGGACAAGAGCCAGTTGGGCTACGCGCGCGTGATGCGTTCGTCGCTGATTTCCCTGACTCAATAGCTACGCTCGTGCGGAAAGGAGAATAGCACCCGTTGGCCGCTAAGACCATGCAACGCTCGTGACGCGGCCATCGACTGTCTGCAATGGGGGCGGTCGAGAGACTGGTTCGAGTCGCGTGTCGCCGAACATTGACAGGCAGGGGGCGGCCACTTTCGGACAGTCGACACTGACGCATGGATCGCTAACAATCTAGTCCGCATCAAGCGCAGGTACTACGCTGCGATGCATACGATCCTTGGAGAAAAAAATGAAAATCCGGTCGGTCATCGCGTACACCCTGTTTATCGGACTGATTTCGATTTTCCCCGTCGCTTTCGTCCTGTCCGGCGCCGTCTCTGATTCTTTTGCAAATGGTGCGCTTCGTGGCCGATTCGATCCTGTATGGATCGGGTTTGGCGTCGCCACCTTCGTTGTCGCCGCGATCTATATGCTGACTCGAATGTTGGTAAAACGGGTAAATTCGAGCAGGCGGATTAGCAAGCGCCAAATGATCGGTTTCCTGCTCTTTGTCTTCGCGTATCTCGTCTTTTCCGGATGGATGCTAACGGACGCTGGTGAACGACTACTCGTCCGAATCACGTCCCACGAAAGCCGCTATTACCTGACATCTGCGCAGCCAATGTTGAGGAAATGCCAACACCCCGTGACGTGGTATGACCGTCAAGTCGATGGCATGGTATTTACCTGCTCGACATTTGGTAGTCCCCCCGCTTTTAACGGAGTTCAGAAGTAGAGGTCATGCCGCGATGGGCAACTTCTGTTTCGGCGGTACGCCGCCAATGGCCGTGTTCG